>PLEQ01000321.1 GCA_003136475.1 Deltaproteobacteria bacterium | reverse complement strand
GTCTTGACCCAAAAGGCAATATATTATGGTAGCCTCGGGGCTTTTTCCAAAAAATTTTCCGAACGTGATGAAAAATTCATGGTTCCTCATCGGCAAGGTCATCTCCAACTCGCCAAACTCGCTGAAAATGTCAAACCTTGGATTGCTGGAGCGAAAATTCCGAGCTCTCACTTAGCAGTCATCATTCCATCCTCAGACACGTCTCTTTCATCGCTGGTGGAACTCGTCAATTTTATGCGCAATGAAAAAATTTTCGACACGGTCATTCTCGGGGGAGGAATCAACTAATTTTAAAACTGTCGAAAGATCATGATTATGCTCATTTTATCGACAGCGTACGCTGTCGTCTGCAAGAACCTCTTATGTGGTTTCCAATCGTTTCTCTGATCAGCTTTGGCTTGCTGCTTTTAGTCTATGGGCAGGTTCTTCCAAAATACAATCAGCACTTGGGAGCTCCTACAACGCCCCTTGTCTTTGACGGCAAACCTTCGCCTGAAGGTAGTATTTGGTTATCCGTTCATCGCGATGGGAATGCGATTTTAGCGACGACCGAGGATCATCAGATCTTCCGCTGGCAAAGGAATACCGGTACGGTAAACGACCTGAACTTACTACGCGTTTTTTTGGAAGAACGCATTCGAAGCCTGAGCTTCTCTGCCATACTGGCTAAACGCATATTTCTCTCGCAAACCATGGTTGTATTGGCGGTTGACAAGAGTTTAGTCTACGCCGATGTGCGACCGATTATCTATCTCTTAAGCCAGCTAGGCTTTGGCCGCTATGCTTTTGAAGCCAAGAAACCTAACACATAACGAATTCATGAGAAAAAAGAGCCTTTACATCGTCATCGACACCCTGCAAAACGGCTACCGCATTTGCCATTTAAAACAACATGTAAAATTTGGCCGCAAGGTGAAGATCACCCCGCTCTTTGACGACGGCATATCGATTCCTTTTTACCATTTGACCAAAGAATTTGTTCTACTAAAGGTTATCAAGAATCATAAAATTGAACTCAATCTCACATTACCCTTTAGCGGAATTCTCACCTCGAATAACAAGACTATTTATCTCAAAGATAGCGCTCCACTTGGCAAAACTTACTTGCTTACGGAGGGCGACTACGCATCTCTCGCCTATCGAGATCTCCGCTTTCTTATAAAGATCAATCAAGCTTCACTTGAGGAACCCCCAACTCGCAGAAATCCACACTACTACCCTAAACTGTCGGCACTGATTTTCAGAGATGGGATCGAAGTGTTGTCGAGCAGTCTAGGCTTCCTGATTAGTGGGTTTCTGTTTGCCTGTCTGATTACCGGCTTTCTCACGCGCTCATCAGATTTTCCAAAAGGTCTTGAGGACCTTGAAAAAAAATATGTACTGCCGTTTGTCCACCAAAGTAGCCTCGCTACGCTGCCTGAGGCGTTGAAGTTTCACCTCAACCGCACGAAATACATTCCATCGCTAATCAAGTATTATGAAAATGTAACGGCACTTTTCAATAATTGGCCTATTGAAGATGAGTCCTATCTCTTCGCATCCTCGATCGATCTGTTTCACAGACTCTATTCCGAGCGAGAAAAACAGCGTTTAGCACTCATCGCGACCCAGAAGGCAGCCGATCAACGCGCCAAATCCCAGGTCGGACATGGAACTATCTCCCTCCCGTCTTCTTTTGAGAGCAATTTTCAAAACAAATTATTGGAAACAATCGTCAAAGTCGATAATATGCAGCTCGGCTTCAATCTCGCTCTCGAATCGCGCAGACGATTTTTGATCGAATTCCTTGAAGATACTGAATATGAATGGGGCAATTACAATGGCGAGGGTCGAAGGCAGGACAAAAAGGGAAGCGATGCTCTGTCAAAGATCGTTGTTTTTGACCAGCTAAATAANNTTTCATGATCGCAACCGCTCTCAAAATTTTCTATTGAACTCGAATACCTACAAGACCGTTTATGTGCCTGTTGGAATAGATTTTGTTTCCTCGTCAATGGACATCGACTTTACAAACGTCGATCAAAAGATGGATGATATTAAGGCTATATCGCAACTGAGTTCTGAAAGCCTCCCTTAGGCCGCCATCGACATTGAAGACCTAACTGATTAAATAAAGTAGTGATTGAATGGAAAAATTGTATCTCGACAGCAAGGATATCAAGAGAGCTTTTAAAGCATCGAACCTCTACGTAATTCCCGTCGGCGGTTGCGGCATGTTTGGCATGAACATGACTTGCTATATTTTAGACGGTAAAATGATTATTGTTGATGCTGGCAGTCTGTTTCCAGAGCCCTGGATGATTGGGATATCGTTGGTAATTCCCTCTCCGGATTTTTGGTTGTTTTCGCAGTTTGAGCTGCTGGCCTATTTTATAACCCATGCGCATGAAGACCACATCGGCGCACTACCTTTTTTACTCAAGACAAGACCAGCTCCCATTTACACAACAGAGTGGACCTCCGAGATTATTAAGAGAAAGCTCTCTGAGCAGGTGATTGATTCCAATATTATCTCTGTCGCAGGTGGCGCAAGCATCGCACTGGGCAGATTTAGTGTAAAATTTCTGCCTATTGGCCATTCTATCCCAGACGCTGTTTGTTTTTTAATCAAGGCCGCTGAATATCGAGCCTTTCATAGCGGTGATTTCAAATTCGACCAAGAGGATGAAAGCATTCCTGCTTCACTTAAGGACTTAAAGACAGAGGCTGTCGATCTTTTTCTTTGTGACAGCACCAACGCTGAGAAAGATGGAATTTGTCCGCAAGAGATTTCAGTTTGCGAACCGCTCAAGAAGCTGATTGGAGAAGCCAAAGGAAACGTCTATCTTGCATCGTTTTCTAGCAATTTGATGCGATTTAAATGGATTGCGGAAATTTGCCGCGATCTGAATAGAAAGCTCTATCTAAGCGGTGCAAGCATTCGAAATAATTTCGAGTTAGCGAAAAAACTTGGAATCGTTGGAGATGGCGATTATCGTGAAGAAATCGAGGCTGCGCCGGTCCTAAAAAAGAGCGTCATTATTATTAGTGGCTGTCAGGGTGAATACCGCTCAGCTCTAGCCCGACTAGCAAATAATGAACATCGCTTCTTTCAAATTCAAGAACATGATATAGTGGTTTTTTCTTCCCGCACAATTCCAGGCAATGAAAAGAACATTGCGGATATCGTGGACAAGCTGCGACGCTTAGATGCCAAAATTGTGACTGTGAAAGAGAATCCTGGTATACATGTTAGCGGACACTGCTATGGAGGAGAAGTTAGCAAACTCCTTGAGTTTGCACGACCTAAGACCTTCATCCCTGTGCATGGCACCCATAGCCAACAAATTGCAAACAAGCGAAGAAATCCTTTTGATAACACACTTATTGTCGAAAACGGCGCTNNATTGAACGGAGCTCTGGCGAAACCAAAGTGATCGGTCGCATAAAAATTGACACTGTCTTTGTTGACGAGGAATACGAATTATTACTGAGTCGATCGGAGCTCCTTGAGCGCTTGCGGATGGCAAAAAAGGGCGTCGCTTTTCTCAGTGGGCTTATTTCGATTAAACATCGCAAATGGGTGAGGGGTCCGGTTCTTCGTGTCTCTGGACTGATTCGTGATGATCAGTGGCTGCGTGACACGAGCGAGGATCTGAGTCATTTTTTGCAATCTGACGACTTGCGGGTTGAAAATAGTCAGGAATTTGTTATGAACGCACTCAAGGCATTCTGGGAAAACGTTTTGATCGAGCGTTTTGGACGGAAGCCAATTACTTATACGGATATTTGGTCTGCTGACTAAATTAAGATCGATAGAAGTCTTAGAACCTAAGCTAGGAATAGAACATGTGGACAATTGCTGAGCAGACATCGCTCTTAAAAACACCCATACTTGAGGTGCAGAAACTTTCTATATTGGAAGACGGCGTAGCGCTATCACATCCCTATTATCGCATACATTGTCCCGATTGGGTCAATATTTTACCGATAACGGCTAACAATGAAGCCTTACTTATAAGGCAGGAGCGGGCTGGCTCCATGACCCAGATTTTGGAAACGCCGGGCGGGATGGTGGATGCCCATGAGGCCAAGGACCCAACCGCCTCAGCGCTTAGAGAACTCGAGGAAGAGACGGCCTATACTACGCAAAAACTCCTCTTTCTAGGTTCACTCAACCCCAACCCTGCTCTGCATGACAATCGGATTCATTTTTTCTTAGCACTAGCTTGTCAATTAGCGCAGAACAGAAAACATTTTCCGGATACTGAAGAGCGGATTGAAATTGTAAAAGTTAAAGTCGAGGATTTAGAAGATATGGTCCGTCTGGGACNNCTTTCTGCCTTGTGTATTTTTTTAGCTGGGAAATATATTAAGATTAGGTCCTAATGCCAAAAGTTAAAGTCGCCCTCATCGTCCAAAGATTTGGCGAGCATATTCTCGGCGGCGCCGAGAGCCACTGCTTCCAGCTGGCTATGCGTCTGAGTGAAACGCTGGATTGGACAGTGCACGTATACACCACCACCGCCTTCTCCTATCAAACATGGTCCAATTTTTACCCAGAGGGCGAAGAGCGCATTCGTAACGTGACGGTATTTCGGTACAACGTCACTCTAAACCGATGGCCAACGATCTTTAAAATATTCAATCGTCTGGTCTCACCAACTCTTGCCTATTGGGGGCGCCATCCCAAGAAGATTCCGAGGATTTTTTTCCCCGTCTTACGCCTGATTGAAAAACTCTGGTATATTTTGCAAGGCCCTTGGTGTCCTAAGCTCATAGAGAATCTCCATCATGCGGCTGCGAACTATGATCGTTTTATTTTTTTTACGTATCTGTATTATCCGACAGTCTTCGGATTGTCAGCCCTCGCGCAAAAAAGCGTGTTGGTGCCGCTAGCCCATCCTGAACCTCCGCTATCCTTTACACGCGTGCGACATCTTCTGAAAAGCGCTCCCTGTATTTTGGCAAATACCGAAGTCGAGAAAAGCCTGCTTTTGAAAAAGGGTCTTTGCGAAGAAGAGAACATTATCGTAGTGGGTTGTGGACTGAACGAGCAATTTTTCACCAAACCTACAGACTTTCCGCACGTCGCGATTCCGGGCTTAAAACAGCCTTATATCACTTACCTGGGCCGCGTCAGCAAGGGTAAAGGCGTCTTTCAACTCATCCAGTATTTTTTACAGTTTATTTTGCAAAATAAAAATCAAGACTTGTCGCTCGTCTTAGCGGGAGAGAATGACGGAAGTGTTAATATTTTCTATCATCCCCAAATTAAGTTCATAGGTTACATTTCACAGGATGACAAAACATCCCTCATTGCCCATGCGGCTTGTGTGGTGAATCCTTCCCCGCGCGAGAGTCTTTCTCTTTTAGCTCTCGAAGCGATTGCTTTGCAAAAACCTGTCCTTGTGAATTCACGCTGTGATGTTTTGCGTTTTTATGCAAGGAACTTACAGACCGTTTTTGATTTTAATGATAACGCTGAATTCAGCGAGCAGCTTACTCGAATTCTAAGTATTCGCAAATTCCAGGAGTTCAAACGTCAGCTAAAGGAATCCCAAAGCTGGGTAAAATCCCGCTATTCTTGGGAGACCATACTGGCTGCGTATCAGAAGATCCCCGCCCCCAAAGGGACACGGGATACTATGATCAGAAAAACACACGGGCTTTACAAGCTTACGGAGTCATAATGGCAAACCGAAAAATCACAGTTATGTTCATTCCTGAGAAAGGCCGACGCTTTGCGTTTTCTTTTTCACCGATTAACTTTAAACTTGCGTTCTTTTCAGCTTTTTTAGTCTTAATTTTTATGGGTTATTTCAGCATCGATTATTTCAATTTGCTGACGCAGCGTAATCACTATCAAAAAATTCAAAAAGAAAACAAGATCATCAAGAGTGAGGCACAGCTCCTAACCCAAAATCTTGAAGGTGTGAAAAAATCACTCAGCAGAGTTCAAGATTACACTCAAAAAATCAACGAGATCGTCAACATCAAAATCAACACGGTCAAATTCAAGACGGGTATAGGACCGCTGACTAAGGAAGAATTCAAAACTGCCAAGGCCAATGAAAATTCTAGTGAAGCCATCGACCCCATTTACCCGCTGGGGATCAATATCGACAAGCTTGCATTCAAGCCAGTCTTTTCAAAATTGAGCGAAATTCAGCTCGCTTCCAATCATCAAGCTCTTGAATTGCAGAAACTGCTCTCATCCCTAAGTCAGAAAAAATCACTCCTATCCTCCATTCCGACGGTAATTCCTGCCAAAGGCTGGATAGCGAGTGGCTTTGGGAAACGGGTCTCTCCCTTTACGGGAGAAGTCACTGAACACCGGGGTCTCGACATCGCTGCTGCGGTTGGCACGCCAATTTATGCACNNTCCAGCCGACGGCGTTGTTATTTTTTCCGGCACTAAACAAGATTTTGGGAATTTTGTGATGATTGCTCATTACGAGAACGGCATCATAACAAAATATGGACACAATTCTGAAAATTTAGTTTACGCTGGCCAACGCATCACGCGCGGCGATCAAATCGCCTCGGTGGGGATGACGGGCAACACCACAGGGCCGCACGTCCATTATGAAGTTTGGGTGGATGGACAGCCTGAAAATCCCATGAAATTCATCCTCGACGCGGATCTTGGGCTGCTCTAGTTCTTCCCAACCATTTTCTCTTTCTTTTTGCGGATCTTAAAGCGAAGCTAAGATTTGTGTTCCCATACATTTTGATTCTGCATTTTGGATCGAACATGGTATTTATGATCGGCCACGGAATAACAAAACGAGAAATTAAATTATGAAGTTTCTAGCGAAAATATTTGGAACAAGGAATGAAAGACTCCTTAACCAACTGAGACCTATCGTTGTGCGAATAAACGAATTGGAAGCTGGGCTCAAGAGCCTCAGTGATGAAGAGCTACGGGCTCGCACCCAAGTTTACCGCCAAAGACTGGATAACGGCGAAAGCACCGATAGCATCCTGCCCGAGGCTTTTGCAAGCTGTCGCGAGGGCGCTAGGCGCACACTCAACCAACGACACTTCGATGTTCAGCTTCTGGGAGGCATTGTTCTCAATCAGGGGAAAATTTCGGAGATGAAGACCGGCGAAGGCAAAACTCTTACTGCAACTCTGCCTGCCTACCTGCACGGTCTCACCGGCAAAGGCGCTCACGTTGTCACTGTCAACGACTACCTTGCAAAACGTGACTCCGAGTGGATGGGAAATGTTTATAGTTTTCTTGGCCTCGAGGTAGGCTGTATCGTTCACGGATTGAACGATCACCAGCGTCAGGAAGCTTATGCTAAGGCAATTACCTACGGAACGAACAACGAGTTTGGCTTTGATTTCCTGCGCGACAATATGAAGACCGAGGCCTCGCGTTTAGTGCAGCGTGGGCATTACTTCGCAATCGTGGATGAGGTGGACTCGATCCTTATTGACGAAGCACGCACCCCCCTTATCATTTCTGGGCCTTCCGATACAAATATTTATANNGTCTATAAACGTGTGAACTCTGCTTTGCCTGGACTTCAAAAAGACAGCGACTATATCGTTGAAGAAAAAAGTCGCTCAGTGAGCCTGACTGAGGATGGCATTTCAAAAATGGAAAAGCGCCTCAACATTAATAATATCTACGACCCCCGCAATATTGAAGCTCTCCACCACATTCAGCAGGCATTAAAAGCACACGTCGTTTTTAAGAAAGATGTTGATTACGTGGTTCGTAACGGTCAGGTTATCATTGTCG
>PLEQ01000511.1 GCA_003136475.1 Deltaproteobacteria bacterium | reverse complement strand
AAGCTGCATATTAGCTTTAATGATACCGAGCGCCAGAATCTCATGGCCACCCTCCAACGCGAGTACACGGGCGAACTGCCGGGTATCCCCTTGTTTTTTAGGGAAGAAATCAGTCTGATACCCAAGCCCTTGCGTGTCTTCACAGCCCCCCTCCTGAATGCCCAGCTTGGCCTCGCGGCTGCTTACTGGGAATAAACCCCTTCAAAAATCCTGCAAGAATTTATTTTCATTGGCTTATTTCCAAACGCCACAAGTCGTTAAATTCTAGCAGAAATCAAAGGACTTGGGTTTTTGCCAGAGGACGCCATCTCTCCTTAAAAAATTTTTGCCTAAATTCCTAAATTAAATTGGTGTCTAATAAAAATATATCAAGTTTCATTAAATATTCAAGAGGGTCTGACCGATTGGTGGGAGGTAATTGGACGAGTCTCTTCTCAGGAGCAAAAAAATGACTCTAAAACAAACAACAACACTTGGTTTAAGTACGGTGACGAGCCTCTTGTTGCTCGTGAGCGCAGGCTGCGGCGAACAGATCAAAGTATCAGCCGTCAAAGAAAAAATTTCTATTCCCATCCGATTTGGCGCATTCATCAACAAAGGAGGGGAGCTTGGCTTATCGGATGATTCAGGCAGCGCGGGTACTTTAAGTTCTTTCTACGGCATCAACCTCGTCAGCGCCACCTCGGCTACTTTAGCCTTGTCGGGTTGTGTTTCCGGTTTGANNTATTCCGGTACAGCGACGGGTGCCACCAACTTTTCAGCGTGGACAACCGGTTCTACAGCTATTTTTGCCAATACCTCGAGTTCAACAGATAGATATACCCTGACGGTTGCGAGCCAGTTGTCCTCAACAGTTCTGTCAGGCGACACAGTTTCGTACACCTTCGTCCAATCGAGCGCTGGAACCTTACAAACTGTAGCGCAAAGCGTGGTCGACCAAGCGCAAACCGTCAGCGTTTCCGGTCAGGAAGCACCCAATTTTATCCTCAGCAATGGGACAACCAACGGCACAACGGCACCTGTTGTTTTCCAAGGGGTGACGTCTAACGGTTATGGTCAATTCGTATTTAACCTTTACTGCAATCAAGCTATGAGTGGGAGCGGTACGGCTGCAACATGCGGTGTGAACGGCACAGATTCATCCCCAGTAGCCCTTAGCTCGATCACCTATCGCATGGTGCCCGACACCTACAGCGTCAGTACAGGGACAGCTCTGACTTCAGCGCAACTGGCAACGATCATGAGTACGGGAACTTCGACAATTTCAGCGGGTAACGTACTGACGGACAGCAACCATGGTTTCTCGACCTCGACCTTAGTTGGCACCGGTGCCATCCAGTCGAACCCGAACTATGTACTGGTGCTGGCAACAGGCACGACGAATGTCTCTTACACCTACTTCGGAGTGGACGTTTCCGTAGTTACCAACCCGTAATTACTCTACGTAGTCACTGTGAAGCCCTAAAGCCCAACGGGCTTCACGAAAGCTCATCAAAATCGCACCTGAGAAAGNNTATACGACATCTGGATTTGTAACGTTACCGGATCGGTTTCTTTCCAAAAGCTATGGATTAAAAAAGCCGCCGGTAGAAGAAAGGCCAGCAGAACGACCCCACCCCATTTCGTATGCCAACCCAGTAAGTAAGATAAACCGCCAAGAGTCAGCATGGTCCCGGCGGCCCCAACCGCGAGTTCAGGCATCGGTACCCCTTTAGATCCCGAGTACTCTACAAGATCATGCAGATGTAAGAAGTGCATAACGCCACTATATACAAAGAAGCCACCAAATAGAAAGCGACCGGCAAGGACCAGGAAATTTTTCATAAATGTCCCTTTTGAAGATTTTTATTTCATTCTAGNNACGGCAAGATCTTACGGAAACTCTGACGGATGGAGCAAAATGGCATCGACACTCAGGAACACTTCGTGTAGAGAGCCTTGTGAAGTTTTCAACCAGAAGGAATGAATCTATATGCGTAAGCTCGTCTATCTTTTAGTTTTTGCTCTTTTTGCGGTCGGTATCTACGTTTTCCTCGTCAAAAAAGAGCTGAAAGCTCCGGAGACTCCGGTTGCCGAACTGCCTCCTGCGCAAAATCCAGCTGAGCTCCCGGCTCCTCCCAGTTCTGAAGTGCCATCTGAAAGCCCAAAGGTCAGCGTCACTCCTAGCGAAGGTTTTGGCCAACTCTCAGATTTCACATTCACCGACCAACTCGGTCACGAATTTCGTCTTTCGAATATGAAAGGCAATGTTCTTGTCCTCAGTTTCTTTTTCACAAAGTGCCAAGGTCCTTGTCCAATCCTGAACAAGAAGTTGGAAGCGCTGCAAGAGAAATTCGCCACCGAAGCTAAGATTAAACTCGTCTCGGTTTCTGTCGATCCTACAAATGATACGGTTGAGGTCCTAAAGACCTACAGTGAAGGCTTCAAAGCCAACCCAGAAAAGTGGTTCTTTCTGAGCGGCACCAAAGAAACGGTGGCGGATCTTATGGAAAAACAATTGAAATTTGCTGGCGGCGATCCCCAAACCCATACCACAGTTTTTGTTCTTGTTAACCAAGATGCTTCGATCAAAGGTTTCTACGACAGCATGTCTGAAGAGGACCTTGCCAGACTCGAAAAAGACGCTCTCCAATTGGCAAGCAGCTCAGCTAGCTAAAAAATACGGATGAGAACCGCCTTAGACCCCACAGAGATGGCCTTAGCTCTCGTCATGCCCAGGCCCGAAGGGCCGTCAGGGCATCTCATGCTGTTCACCTTTGCAAAAAATTAGATCCCCTGACCGCCTTCGCTTTGCTTCGGCGTGGGGATGCGAATTTCATTTGAGCTTTAGCATCAAACACTTATTGTCTAAAGTCTGGTTTTTTATCAATAAGGCACGCAAAATTCCGAAAAGCCTCTCAGCGGAGAACCCTAGAGGGTGATCTAGGAGGAGAGAGTTGAAAATTTGGACTACAAAACATCTAATGGGTTTACTAACTCTGCTTGCAGTTGGCTGTGGTTCCGAGAAAAGCGTGCACGTTATTACGGCAACGCTCCCGATTCATTTATCTAATGCCCAAAACTCCCTAAATCTCGCCCTGGTAGCTGCCCCCTCACACTACAAGATGACTTTGAGTGGCTGCCGTTCAGGACNNCAGGACTCTCGGAAAATACCAGTTCGGCAGTGATCAAAGTCTACTCAGGAGATCACAACTGTCGCCTTAAGCTCGATTCCTTTGTATACAATGCCAGTACCTACGTACCCAAAGCCGGTGCTGGGTTTAAAACGTGGGCTGTTAACGACACTGCAATCTTTGTGAACCAAGCGAATGCGAAAGACCTCTTGTATCTCAAAGTTAGCAGTCAGATTTCCTCACCGGTACGTTCGACGGACTCTATTCATTACGAGTTGATAGCGCCTCCGCAAAGTTCGACACCGAGCGCGCCAATCGTCATCCCAAAGGCGTTCGGCTCGCAGTTCTTCGCACTTGGCAATAACAATTCACCGGCCATGGACTTTGAAGGCATTGGACCAGGGGGTGCAGGTATTTTTCAATTCAATATTTATTGCAAAGTCATGATGCAAAATAATGGGACGGTCTGCAGCCAAGGTGGCGCAGAAGCTGGGACGATGCTGCTCAGTAAGCTCAGTTACAAACTTGTCTCGGATAGTTTCAATGCTGGCAACAGCTCAGTTGCAGATGGCTACCAACTTACGAGCACCGACATTGCAAACATTTTTGCCAGTCCAGGCAATACTGTCAGCCTACCCGCAGATCAACTGTCCGACGGCAATCAGGGCTTCCGAACCAGCCCGATCAATATTGGGCTCCCGCTTGATACACATCCGAAAATGGTCCTTATCCTGAATGATACCGCGACTAAGGCTTTTACTTATTTTTCCATCCAATTGACGCTCATTAGCAACTAGAAAATTTTTGAAAAGTTGGCTTTTCGACTGTCAGAAGAGCTAAGACTGCGATTCTT
>PLEQ01000348.1 GCA_003136475.1 Deltaproteobacteria bacterium | reverse complement strand
CCGCAAATACGGCATACAGCCCCATGATTCTGTCTAAAAGGATCGACAACATTGCGGGTGTACGAGCACCATGGTGTTGTTCTCGAAAGAGGTAAAAAGCTTTGACGAGATCACCTCCGACGGCGCCCGGGGCTATGGTATTGAAAAAGAAGCCGGTGAGATTCAGATTTAATACCTTGCGAAGAGGAAGGTGGAGGCCCATACCCTTCAGCAACATATTCCATCGCATCGTTGTCAGAAAGACCGAGCCAAAAACCCAAACACCTATGTTCATGAGAAGAAGTGAGCGGTCATCGAGGTAGATACGCAAGGCCGAAAAATCGAGTTTTTANNGTAGTATGCCCACAACAAGCAGGATTTTCATTAGGATCAAAAGCGGTTTTCGTATTTTATAAAAAAGTACTGACACCTGGCTTGCTCCCCCCCATCAATCCCCAGCATTTTCTGAAACCATACAGTCGAGGGGGAATGATACTATTAACTCTGTAAATTTTGCGTTTCAAGAAGGATTTTGTCGACCGCTTTCTCATCTATGCGGCTTAGAAGGTGCACGAAAGGCTGCAGGAGACGGTCTTCGAGCACCGTGTTCGCAGTCTCCCAGGTGTAGGCTTCCTCTCCGAAAAGAGCCTCAACCTTCCTGACATATTCGGGAAGAATGGGTTTGAGGTAGACGCACATGATACGAAAAACATTCAGCGCGCAAGTGAGTATGCCCCGTACCGTTTCTGGGTCTTCACCGATGAGCAACCAAGGTTTGTGGTCATCAAAATACTTGTTAACACTATCGGCAAGACCCCGAATAGCCAAGAGCGCTTTCGAAAATTGGCGCGCCTCGAAATATTCAGCGAGGATTGTTTGTTCTTCCCTCGCTTTGTTAATCAGGCTCATACCCTCACCTGCGGGAATTTTGCCAAGGCGTCCATCCATCTTCTTCTGCAGGAGCTGTGCGGAGCGCGAAGCCACATTGGTGATCTTACCGATGAGATCGGCGTTCACGCGCGCGATGAAGTCCTGGAAATTCAAATCGATATCCGTAATGGCGTTACTCAGTTTGCAGGCTAGGTAGTAGCGGAAGTACTCAGGCGCCAAATGATTGAGGTAGCTACGAGCGTTGATAAAGGTGCCTCGAGACTTCGAAAGTTTTTCCCCATTCGCAGTCAACATGCCATGCACCCATACATCCTTGGGCGTGGTCAAACCGGCGCAGTGCAACATCGCAGGCCAGAAAAGGGTATGAAAATAAATAATATCTTTGCCAATATTGTGGAAAATTTCAGTACTCGGGTCTGCCCAAAATTCCCGATAGTCGCGTTTATGGAGATCGCACCATTCTTTGGTCGTCGAGATATACCCAATGGGAGCGTCGAACCAAACGTAGAAGAACTTGCCAGGACAATCCGGAATTTCAAACCCAAAATAAGGAGCGTCGCGGCTAATGCACCAGTCACGGAGCTGCTCGTCGAGCCATTCTTGGAGTTTGCGAGCTATAGCCTCGTTCGTATGCTCCGGCACCCATTTTTGTAAAAAAACTCTAAAATCTTCCAGGCGAACAAAGTACTGCTCAGTGCTTTTCAAAATAGGCTTGCTTCCGCAGAGGCTGCAGGAAGGATTTGCTAAATCGACCGGCATATAAGTCGCGCTGCAGACATCGCAACTGTCACCATATTGATTTTCCGCTTTGCAATTTGGGCAAGTTCCCTTTACGAAACGGTCGGGGAGAAAAATCTTATCGTTCTCACAAAAATACTGCTCCACAGCCTTTGCATAAATGTGTTTGGCATCGCGCAGCTTTGCGTAAATGGTATTGCATAACTCACGATTCGCAGTGCTGTGAGTTGAGGAATAGTGGTCATAGACGATTTGGAAGTCTTTAAAATCCTGAATGTGCTGCTCTTGTGCCCGAGCGATGAGCTCTTCAGCAGAAATATCTTGTTTACGAGCCGCAATCATGATCGCAGCGCCATGCGTATCATCCGCGCAGATTGCGAGGCAATCCTGGCCTCGCATTTTCTGAAAGCGCACCCAAAAATCCGTAATCAAATGCTCAACGAGATGCCCAAGATGGATGTCGCCGTTAGCATAGGGGAGAGCGGAGCTCACAAGTATGCGCCTTTTCTGTACCATGATAGAAATCCTACCTTTCTGAGGGTTTGCATAATCTGTGCGAGGATTTCATACCATGTTCAGGAAAGCCTGCAAAGGAAACTATGGCTGGCTAGCGAAGGGTAGGGGAAAATTATTTCGTACTGGCGTCAGTCTTTTTCTGAGCGTGATCCTTCTCACTTTGCTCTACCAAGTGAGTGGAAACTTCCTTTATNNTCGCAACGAGTTTCGTGGTTGCAGAAATTTGCTCGTCAGTCTGATCCGCAAACATTTTGGAGTGTTGAATCATATTCGCTTCTTCGACAGTATTTCGCATACCCTTTTCAAAGGATTCCTGTTCCTTTTTCATATTAGGATCATTGGCGTTGGCGCCTTTGGCAGACATATCTGCGAAGCTTTTAATCATTTTTACAGTGCTTTCGGAACTACCCATAGCCAAGTCATAAGCTCTGAGGGCTTCCTGTCGGCTTTTTGGCATAGAGTCCTTTTTGAAAGTCTTCCAATAGTCAATCAGCTCCTTCTGGCCTTCTTGAGTTTGGTTGTAAACTTGTGCTTCCTTAACTTTGGCAATTAAAGGGTCTTGGTAGATCTGACTGAGCTGATCCAGTTCCTGCTCATTGAATTTTTCATGCATGAGTTTTTTATAATCGCCTAAGAGCTTCTCGCTACTGACAATCTTGCGAAGGACATCCAACTCCTCATTCTCTGCGGAGCTCAACTGAGACGCATCCTGGATTTGCTCAAGCTGTGCTTCCAAAAGCTCATCCATCGCCTTAAACTCATCCAAAACCCGTGAATGGACTAGAAAGGCATCGATTTTCTTCATTTTGGGGTCTTCGGCGCTGATTGGAGCTTTGGCTGCAAGACTTTCCGATTTAGCAGCGCTGATGGCGCCAGACTCAGGCTTGCCTACGCTACTCAACTCTGAGGGCGCGGTTTCCGTAATTTCAGGCGTATGATCGTGGCTTAGATTCGACTTCTTTTTTTGAAGGAAAACAGCGAGGCCTACCACTACGGCCAAGCCTATGATTCCACTAACAATATACGTTTTTTTCATTTGACGGTCCTCTCAATCATTTTGAAAAGTTAAAAGACTAGTCCCCGCGAGGTTATTTTTTTCTAAGGATGGGAGATTGGTAGAACTTCTAACAAGCTAGAGAAGAAAAGTAAATCCTTGCGTTTAATCTGCTAGAAATATCCCAGATCCCTACCTACTAGTCTAGATCGAGCGCCTCAATTGTGAAGCGCAAAATCTTTCACGCTATACAATATCTTGCAATTTCAAAGAAAACAGACTTTTTTTTCAATTTTGTGAAGGATCCGCCTTGTAAGTTTCCCGCCAGTGTCTATAATAAAAGCGCCTTTGGCAATCTATAGATCTCCCAAAAATTCGAACAAAATTTAGTAGAATGAACATGTTATTTAAAAAGTACAAGAATCTTCGAAACGCTCTTTGTTCAGTCTCTCTCATCGTAACGACTAGTCTAGGCTACTGTGAAGCGCCGCCCCTGGTCGGCACTCTCAAAATGGCCGGCGGCACGGCTCATATTCTTTTTATGCAGGAAATTGCCCGCAATCTAAGTGTTAAAAACCCTAAGTTCACCCTCCTCGTAGCTGGCGGTGGCTCTGGGGTAGGCGTGCAAAAGCTAGGAGCGGGCCTAGTGGATATCGCTAATACGGGTCGTCCTCTCTCAGACGAAGAAAAAAAACGCTTCGACCTTGTTTCCCATCCGATTGCTTATGACGCGATAGTGCTGGTCGTGCATCCGACTAACCCCATTGCCAATTTGAATTTTGCCGAAGCCCAGAAAATTTTCTCAGGAGAGATTCAAAGCTGGGGACAATGGACAAAGAAGAAAGAAGGCCAGCGCATACACGNNCTATGTCCGTGATGAGGCGAGTGGCACCCAGGAAGTTTTTCTTGAGAAAGTGCTGAAAGGGACCAAGCTTGCGCGCTCAGCAAACTTCACAAATTCCCAAGGGGCCATGAAAATGGCCATCGCAAATGATCCTAACGGAATTGGCTTTTTGAGTTTTGGATACCTGGACAACTCGATAAAAGCTCTGCGTTTTAGTGGCAAGAAAGCCGATCTTCAGACGATCCACAGGCAGAGCTATCCTCTTGTCCGCGCGCTCTACGTCAATACAAAGCGGCAGTCGAACCCGCTTGTGCAAGCCTTTATCAGTGCGCTCAAAACTCCGGAAAATTCCGCAATCATCAGTAAATGGGGACTCGTTCCCGTAGCTTCCCCGCCTAAAAAAAGGGGTACGAAGTCGTCATGAAACCGAGTCTCTTAGGAAAAGCCTTATTTGTGCTACCCGTCAGTCTTTTTATAGGTGGGGCACTTTTTCTTTGGAGCATCATTCTCGCAAAGTTTCTCGGTCTCTTGGATGGTGAAGTCTTGAAATTTCTCAGCTGGGAGTGGGACCCGTCGAGTCAGAACTTCGGCATCTTTCCCATGATGATAAGTTCCTTGTCACTCGCCAGTCTAGCAACCGTCTTTGCCTTTTCATGGTCCTTTGGCTTGGCAGTCTTCCTGCAAGGGGTCGGACCACGGTTCCTTCGCAATGTAGTCGCTTTTCTGATTCGGGCCATGGCGTCCATTCCCTCAATCATCTTCGGTTTGGCAGGCGCGCTTTACGTTGTGCCCTTGATTCGACAATATTCTCATGGGAGCGGCTACTCTCTCCTAGCCACGATTTGCACTTTAAGTTTCTTCCTGCTGCCCTTTCAAACCAAACTCTGCTCTTCAGCCTTTGCAGCAGCCGAGGAAAGAATTGGCATCTCCGCTGATGTTTTAGGTTTCACCAAATTGCAAAAAATTTTCTGGATCGTTGTTCCAGAGGCAAAGATAGCTCTATATGCCACATTAGCGATGGGCTTTTGCCGTTCGCTGGGTGATACCATGATTGCTCTGTTGGTCTCCGGCAATTCACCCCAAGTGCCAGGCTCGCTATTTGCTCCCGTGCGAGTTCTTACGGCCCATATCGCCTTAGTTGCCTCGACGGACTCTTTCTCACCCATTTTTGATTCATTATTCGTGGCGGTCGCATTTTTGCTGAGCTTCACGGTTGGAACAACCTTCCTGAGTGGCAGAATTTTGCAGAGGCAAAGGGTCTAAACGATGAGTGCCTTTGAAAAAAACATCACTATATTCGCTTGGGTCTGCACCCTTGTCTTCCTACTCCTCAGTGGCACGCTCTTGTATTTGTTGTTACGTAATGGCTTGCACGCGTTCTATGTGCTGATCTCCGATCACGAAAATTATGGTTCGGTGCCGGTCCTTTTTCATCGTATTCATTTGTTACAGAGACTGGTACCCGCTATCCTGGGCACCGTTGCAGTCATCATGCTCACCTTGATACTCGCTAGCCCTCTCGGAATAGCGATCGGGGTTTGGTCGAGCCTGTTCGCGACTCCCAGCTTGAAAAAATTGATTAATTTTGTAGTCCAACTGCTGTCCAGTACGCCATCTATAGTTTTGGGCTTCGCGGGTTACTTTGCCATCCTCTTTGTCAGGCAGGAATTTGCACTTGAGGCTAAACCCTGCCTCCTACTTGCTGGTCTATGCCTCAGTCTACTCGTGCTACCGGTTTTGATTCGCACCACAGAAAACTCGCTCAACCAGGTATCAGAAGAGCTCAAACTCACCGGGCTTTCGCTAGGCTTGTCGCCTATGCAAAATGCTCTGTTTGTGCTTCTACCCAAAGCTCGACGCGGGGTCGGGCGAGGGATTTTCCTTGCTACGGTTCGCGCTGCGGAAGACACCGCAGTGATTATGCTAACCGGTGCGGTTGCCGATGCCATACTCCCCAATGGGCTTATAGATCCCTTTTGTAGCCTTTCTATTCAAATTCTCTATGGGATTACGGAAAATCGAGGAATGCATGATCAACTTGTCGTTTTTGCTACAAGTTTAGTGCTGGTAACCCTCACTTTTCTATTGTCTTTAATAGGCGAGAGATTTGTGGGAGGACGAAGCTATGCTCAATGATAAAAGCTTGACTGCAGTCATGTCTGATCTTTCTTTATCGCATGGCTCTAAGGCGATTTTAAACAAAGCTTCCTGCCATTTCCATGTGGGTGATTTGACCTTTATTATTGGCCCTTCGGGCAGTGGCAAAACATCGATTTTCTATATTTTCAACCGGCTTAATGACAATTTTCCATCGCTCAATGCCAACGGAAATGTTCGCTTGTTGATCGACCAACAATGGATCAATGTTTTTCCAAAGGTCGAATATTCCCTCGCTGCTCTGCGTTGCAAAGTGGCTATGGTCTTTCAAACACCTCATCTTCTGCCAGGTTCGGTCCGCAAGAATTTTACCCTTCCCCTTAAGTTGGTCAGGAAAATTCCACAAAAAACTTGCGATGCCATTATGGAAGCCCAACTCAGAGAAGTCTGTTTGTGGGATGATCTTAAAGATCATCTGGATAAATCCGCAACACGACTGTCGATCGGGCAACAACAGCGCCTGTGTCTAGCGCGAGCTCTAGCGATGGAGCCGAATTTTCTCTTTTTAGATGAACCCACTGCCTCGTTGGATAGCGAGTCTGCCCACCAAATATTGAGCCTGCTTCACAGACTTCGTGAACGTTACACTATCGTCCTGGTTTCGCATAACGAACGTGAGTGGGAGCAGTACGGTGATCGAGTTTATCAGCTCAAAGATCACACCCTTGCCCTAGTCCGTTGAGAAGACTCACGAATTCCATGCCTTGACGAGAGGCCGCGAATTTACTCAGGAAATTCTCAAATTTTTCCGATAACACCAATAAGAACGCATGTAAAATAGTTTGAGTCCGCGAGGGCGCAGAATGTTTCGAGTCTCTCTAACATTAGAGCCTATTTTGCTAGTATGGCTCCTATTCGGTCAAGGTTGTGCATCCACATCGGATTCGCAATTTTCCATAGATCGATCTTCAGAAAATCAATCCACTTCGAGTCAACAGTCCCTGCATCTGCTCACGAACGAGTCAGAGGGCAGCGTCGATACCAAGCTGCTGAATGTTCAGCGTATGGAACTTGTTAAAAAACAAAGAGGACAGAATAGCATCGCGAGTTTGAGTTTTACGATCGATCCGCACGCACAGTTTGTCGAGTATGAAGTCTGTGCTCTTGAACAGCGGAACGATCCGGCTTGCTCTAACTTAGCGTTGTTGTGCGGTTCGGACGAGATTGCGGTCTGTGAAAATTTATTGAATTCCTGTAGACCGCAGCTAAACACTTTCGGTTGTAAGACCTACACAAGTTATTTTTCTCCGGTTGAGATCATCGATTTAGCACCGGGACGTTATGATATTAAAGTTCATGCCTGTGGCCTTGGATCGGAAACTAACGCCTTGCCATGCGGTCCCTATAGAGAACAGGAATACACACAAGAGGAACATAGCAACGCTCGCCAGTGGGCCTACTTGCATTTGGAAAGGGAACTTCTGGATCAAATCCCTGTTTGGGCTAGAGCCATTCGGGAAAATCTTTTGCTCTATGTTGATGAGAGTCATGAGGATTCAAAGTGCCTGGAGGCAAGCGATCATAATGATCTCAGTTATGCGGCAAGTGAGCTTGACGAGAATAAGATCCAGGCTGGACTCTATGACTATGCTTTACGCATATTAGCAACGAAAAGTCCCAAAGCAGCTAAGAGCGGACCCCTGCCTTTTTTACGTGTGCCTTTGTCTGTTAGTCTGGAGAAGCAAATGCCTTTTCCTGAGCAGAGTATTTTATTTTCAGGGGCAACTTTTACAATACCAACACCAAAGACTTTGGAAAATGGCGGCTTGCGTCAGCTTGTAGATCAACGCCTTCTTTCCGCAGGGCTACCGAAAGTCCTAGATTTCGATGCCCAGTTTATTTGGCAAATGACCGCTTCGATCCTTACAGTGAATGAAAATCCTCAATTCTGCCAAGCTCGTCAAAACTACAACACCTCTGCACAATTTATCAAAAGCAAGTTGGATGCTCTCAAATCGCAACTTGCAATTGTAGCTGAACATGTCCACGAAGCCCCTACTATCAGTGGTAAATAAATTGTCCTTCCCTGCTGCAGCGGTGAAACGTGATGCAGCAAATAGGTATTCCTAAAATCCTTCAACTGACGAAACCCTTGCGCTAGATGTCACTTGAACGAAGCGAGTCCTTAAGCTCGGGCAGTACACACAAGTCGCAAGTCAAGTTAAATGATATGCAAACAAGGAGCGACCGAGACCGAAACAATTTTTTTAAAGCGTATCTGGACTGCCTGGATGCTCCTAACAAACCCATAACTCGTCGGATCCACTTTCATACCTCTCTCTATGGGCACAAGGCAGAGTTGTATAATAGCAGTGGAACCCAGGTTCTCCGCGATCGATTGCACAGCAATTATTATTCCAACGACTTTGGTTCAATTGTTCCTCACTTTATCGAAAGTCGCATTGAACTGAAGTTTTGCAAACTTGCT
>PLEQ01000012.1 GCA_003136475.1 Deltaproteobacteria bacterium | reverse complement strand
ATCCTAATGACCGTAGCAAAGTTGTATTTGCAGCTTCTTTCTTGCGTGACGCTGCATTTTCTTGGTTCCAGCCGTATTTAGATTCTGGCAAGCATGCCTTGCTTGACAATTTTGATTTATTTATTGAAAATCTAGAAGAAGCCTTTGGTGATCCTGATGAAACTGCAAATGCCGAACGTCGACTAGCAGTTTTGACTCAAACCGGCAGTGCTGTCAATTATGCTTCCGAATTCCGCCTTGTTGCTGCTCAGACGCATTGGAATGATCCTGCAAAATGCCATCACTATTACAACGGGCTTAAGTCTTCTGTTAAAGACGAACTTTCAAAAATTAAGCGTCCAAATACTCTTACTGAACTAATTGAGGTTTCAATTAGTATTGACAATAGACTGTTTGATCGTAGTCGTGAGAAAAAGGCTACCCTTTATTCAAATCCAAAGCCATTTAGACAAACATTACCTCCTAATGTTGAAAAATATGATCCTATGATTTTAGATGCCGCTGTGAAACCTTTTGTACGGAAACCTCTAAGTCCTGAAGAAAAAGCTAGAAGATTAGAAAATAAGCTTTGTCTGTACTGTGGAGAGCCTGGTCATTATTTAGGAAATTGTCCTAAGTCTCCTAAAAAGAATGGCAAGGTGAAGGCAAATTATTGGCCTCCTACAGGTGAAGAATTTTTATTAGATGAAGATGTTCTCCCAAAAGATCACATGTCTGTTATCGCATATTTTTCTTACCCAAATCACGTTTTTGAGGCTGAAATTCTCCTTGACAGTGGCGCAACATCCAACTTCATTGATAAAGATTTCTGCGTTGCTAATAGTATTCCACTTGTAGAAAAAATCTCTCCACGACGTATTGAAACTATAGATGGGCGACCTCTTTGCTCAGGACTGGTTACCCATGAAACTACCCATATGTCGATGCTCATAGACGGGCACACTGAAACAATTACTTTTGATGTCATTACCTTGAAACATTTCCCAATTATTCTCGGCATGCCATGGTTCCGAATGCATGACCCCGTCATCACGTGGTCAACGCAAAATTTAGCCTTTCCTAATTGTTCTTGTACCAACAAAGTCGAAGTCGTTGCAACACTTGCTGAAAAATCTCTCGAATTTAGTGAAGACGAATCATTTGACGAAAAACTCACAGCTCTAATTCCGAAAGAACATCATGATTATTTAAGAATATTTTCCACAACGCAATGTAACACTTTGCCGGATCACTCTGAGTATGATCACTCAATTCCTATTCATGAAAATTCTACACCCCCTTATGGTCCCATTTATTCATTGTCTCCTACCGAACTTAAGGCTTTAGATGAGTACTTAAAAGAGAATCTTCAAAAGGGTTTTATTCAACCTTCTTCTTCTCCGGCTGGTGCCCCAATTCTCTTTGTGAAGAAAAAAGATGNNACAAAATAACTATCAAGAATCGATATCCTTTGCCATTAATCCATGAAATGCTAGATCGCTTGCAAGGCTCGAAGTTTTTTACAAAGCTTGATCTAAAAGGTGCTTACAATCTTGTCCGAATTAAGCCAGGGGATGAATGGAAGACCGCTTTTCGCACAAGATATGGTCACTTTGAATATACTGTTATGCCCTTTGGTCTTACTAACGCGCCTGCCTCTTTTCAAAACTTGATGAATGCTACTCTGCGTGAATATCTTGACATATTTGTGATTGTTTACCTAGACGACATTTTAATCTTCTCCGATAACCTTGAAACGCACATTAGTCATGTTAATTTGGTTCTTGAAAGACTTACTAAGAGAGGTCTTTTCGTAAATTCTATGAAGTCAATTTTTCATCAAACTTCGGTATCCTTTCTCGGTTATGTTATCTCATCCACTGGTTTTTCAATGGATCCAGACAAAGTTGCTGCCGTCACAAATTGGCCACTCCCTGCATCTGTCAAAGACGTTCAATCCTTTCTTGGCTTTGCGAACTTCTACAGAAAATTTATCCCCGACTACGCAAAAATAGCCCAGCCGTTAACCAATCTTTTGCGTAAAAACGTTCCTTTTTACATAAATGAGTCTATCTCCGATTCATTCTCAAGACTCAAAAAGTCATTTACATCGGCCCCAATTCTTCGCCATTTCGACAGAGCATGTCAAACAATTTTGGAAACCGATGCTTCTGACTATGCTCTAGGAGCAGTATTATCTCAAGTTTTTCAAGATGGCACTCATCCTATTGCATACTACTCAAGAAAACTCTCACCCGCAGAGCAAAATTACACCATTTATGATAAAGAAATGTTAGCTGTTGTTGCCGCAATTCAGGAATGGAGAAATTATTTGGAGGGATCCAATCAGCCATTTACTATTATTACTGATCGCTAGAACTTAGAGTATTTCCTTACTTCCAAGGCTCTAAATCGCCGTCAGGCTCGCTGGTCGGAACTACTTTCTGGCTTTTCCTATCAATTTACATATACTCCTGGACGGTTAAATGGCAAAGCCGACGCGCTATCCCGTCGACACGACTACAAGCTTTTAGCGGAGGGAGATGGGCACTACAACCATAAAACCTTGATATCAGAAGAGGCTCTCCTCTGTGCAGCCAGTATAGAAGCCTTAAATGAATCAGAAGAAGAGTCAATTGAAGAAGCCCTTGAGAGAATATTACCCAACAATGAAGTATACAAAAAAATTGCTGCTAAAACACTGATAAATCCCAATTTCCAGCTTCAAAAAAATCTCTTGTTTCACAAAAATGCAATATATGTTCCTGACGATCAAGGGATCAAGCTTCGAATTTTGCAGAATTTTCATGATAACAAGCTAGCCGGTCATTTTGGTCGTAGAAAAACGTACGAATTGGTAAAAAGATATTACTTTTGGCCAGGTATGAAAAGATACATTGCGAATTATGTCTCCACTTGTGACCAGTGTCATAGAAACAAGTCACCGAAGCATAAACCTTATGGTTTGCTTCGACCTCTTCCTTGTCCAGAACGTCCTTGGTCTTCTATTGGTATTGACTTTATTGTTAAACTGCCTTCCTCTCAAGGATTTGATTCAATTTGCTGTGTTGTCGATCGACTCACAAAAATGGCCCACTTTATTGAGTGCAAAGAAAGTATTGATTCAAAAGGATTGGCTCGTCTGTTCGTTGAAAATATATTCAAACTTCATGGGCTCCCAAGGAGCATTGTTTCTGATCGTGGCTCCGTTTTTGTTTCCTCGTTTTGGCAAAACCTGCTAGCTGAACTTGATGTAAAATCACTGCTATCATCTGCGTATCATCCACAGTCGGATGGTCAAACAGAACGCACTAATGCAATATTGGAACAATATCTAAGAATTTATTGTAATTTCTCTCAAGATGACTGGTCTCAACAGCTTCCGTTCGCAGAGTTTGCGTACAACAACACAATGCAAGACTCTATTGGAAAATCTCCATTCGAAGTCAATTACGGTTTTCATCCAACCTTCTCTCCAGAATTTCAGCAGCTTGCATCCCCTAATGAAACGCTTAATTCCTACTTAGTAGATCTGAAAGAGCTGCAGGGACTTTTAACATCTTCAATTCACAAGGCTTTAAGGACCCATGAAAAACATTATAATAAGAAACACAAGTCCGTTTCTTTTGCTGTTGGGGATAAGGTCTGGCTATTAAGAAAATTTATTAAAACTTCGCGTCCCTCTGAAAAACTGGATCACCGTCGTCTTGGACCTTTTAAAATTTCTGAACAGATTAATCCTGTTGCTTTTCGACTAGACCTTCCAGCGGCCACGAAAATTCACAACGTATTTCATGTATCCTTACTTGAGCCTTACCACGAAGATACTAATCCTTTGAGATATCAGCCTCCTCCTCCTCCCGTATTTATTGACAATGAAGAAGAATTTGAAGTCAATGACATACTAGATTCTCGTATCCGTCGTCGTCGAGTGGAATATCTTATTGATTGGAAAGGTTATGGGCCACAAGACCGAACTTGGCAAACATTGGACACATTATCACATTGTATGAATCTTCTTAAAGAATTTCACACAAGATATCCTATGAAGCCGGGCCTGCTCGCTCTACAGACTCACCTTAAGAAGGGAGATGCTGTCAAGGCCCTTATTCTTTTTTAATTTACATACCTCTTTTTTAAATGTTGTCGATGACGAATTGTCCCATAAGTCCTATTTTCTCTAGAAAACTACTTAAAACCTTATTTTCTATATTAACTTTACTTGGTAACTAAACTTCTTGGCACTATAAGGGCTGGTTCACTCCTGAACCCTGACAGTTTACCAAGTAACTTTGAATCACCCCTTCTTGTGCCTTTTAGCAGCCACTAGTCATCAATCCTTCAGCTCAAGCCCATAAAGCTTGTTACACTTTGAGGTGCATTCGAGACTTCGTGGCCTAGGAGTAACACTAGTAGTGTTTGAGT
>PLEQ01000277.1 GCA_003136475.1 Deltaproteobacteria bacterium | reverse complement strand
AGAAGGATCGTTACGTGCAATTACCGCCCGACTATTTTGCAGGAAGCTATAGCGAGAAGAGCTACGAGCGTATTATTTTTCTTCCAAGAGTTTTGCAGACCCAGGAACTCAACAGCCTTCAGGGCATTTTTGAGGACAGAGTCAAAAGACTTAACGAATCACTCTTTAAAGATGGTGAGATCCTGGCTGGCACTTGGGATTTTGACGGCAAAAAACTCACGACAAAGAACCTTGTCCTGATTCTTGAAAGCTCTCCTTACAGAGTGNNTATCACTTCAGCCCATACATTCATCTGCGCCAAACTCGAAAAAACGATCGTTTCCTCAAACGATGATCCAAGTTTGCTAGATCCGGTTGATGGTGAAAACTACAAAGAGCCAGGGGCCTTACGGTTAAAGATCGCAGCTAAACTAGAGGCCGTAAACGAGTGCAAAGATACGCCGGTCTTTAGAATTCAAAATAACACTTTGATTAAGGTCCAAAGCTTTCGCGAAAGCTTGATTGCATCCGCATACGATCGCATCATCGATCTTGATCGAGAAAAACCTGAGCTTGAAAATCTGCCCGTTGGGGCTCGAATCTTTATCAAAGGCGCAGAATACAAACTCATCTCTCCCATCCGTATCAGTGGCAAGAATATCAAATTAGAGTTCTCTCATAAGACCTCGCTGATCATCGATAATCCTGCTCTGAGCCATTTTTTTGCAATCAGCGGCTCGATAAAAATATGCGGCTGTCGCCTTGTCCTGCATGGGAATGCGCTTGCGCAAAAACAAAAAATTAAAATCGCAAGCATCTCAAAAGATTCAAAGCTCTACATGCACGACTACACTTTGGTCGGTGTTGCACCCAGAACTTACGACGGGGAAGGCGCTTTTGAACATAATGTCGTCTGGGAGGAAAGCGAATGAGTGATTATTTTCATGGCATTCGTGTCGTTGATCAGAGCTCTCTAACTCCTTCGATAAGCTCAAAGTCCAGTTCAGTGATCGCAGTTCTTGGCACTGTCCAAGAAACACCCAAAGATTTTGCAATTGCAAAACCCTATCTTGTCAATAGCTTGGCGGCGGCCAAAAACTTTGTAGGTGGCACTATTGGGGAAGCTCTCAACGCCATTTTTTTGCAAACCCAGGCGCAAGTTGTCGTTTGCGGGATGAAAAAACAAGAAGAAATCGAAGCCACTACGCAATCGCTTCTTAATATCAAACAAACTTTGGATCTTGATATAGGCTTTATTATTGCTCCGGGTAGGGACAACTCAATCTTGCCTGGACTCAAGCTCATAGCTGAGCGGACAAAGTCCATTCTCATATTTGATCTTGCCGATAAAGATGGCCGCCCTGATGAGAGTATTCTTGATAGCATGCGCTCGGAACGAGTACTTGCCTGCTACCCAAAAGTTCTTCTCCTGCAAACGGATGGCACCACAAAACCTTCAGCTCTATCTTCCTTTCTTGCAGGTGTCTTTGCTAGAACTGATGAAGAAAAAGGCTTTTGGTACTCTCCATCTAACCAAAAAATAAGTGGGATTGTTGGCCTCTCGGCTCCTGTGCCCTATATCGATGATGATCCTAATTGCTTAGCCAATACCTTAAATGAAAAGAAAATTATCACCGTGATTAGAGATGATGGCTTTAGAATCTGGGGCAACTCAGGACTCTATGATAGCAACACGCCTGCCTATAGGTTCATTTCTGTGGTGCGAACAAAAGATGCAATCAATCGCTCGCTAAGACGCTCCTTGCGTTGGGCAATTGATCGTGGCATCACCAGAAATCTCATCACAGAAATAACGGCAAAAGTTCAGGAATTTCTTGCCCAACTTAGACTGCTTGGTGCCATCATCGATGGTGCTGTCTTTGCGGATAATGAGCAAAATACACCTGCTGCGATGATTGATGGCAAGATATTTTTTAATATCGAATTCACCCCAGTCTTCATTGCCGAATCGATCACTTTTACAAGCGTGTTAACAGACAAATATTTGAAGAATCTAAAGTCATAGGAAATCAAACGTGGCGTTGCCAAAAGTAGTAACCAGTTGGGATGTATCACTTGATGGAGTTGGCTTTCTTGGGATTGCAGAAAGCGTTCAATTGCCAAAGGTGAATGAGGTTTATGAAGAAGTTTGGGGATCAGGTCTTTATGCCAAACAAAAGGTTGCTGTCGGCATTGAGCCGATGGAGGCTACGATCAAATTTCTTGAGATAAGCCCATTTGTCTTTAACCTTTTTGGAATTGCAGGAGATGCTGCTGGCATTATCCTAAAAGCCGGCATGCGTTCAAACACTAGCGAGACAATTCCTCTGCTTGCTGTTTTGCATGGGCGTGTCGGTGCTATTGAAACTGATGCTTTTGAAGGCGGAAAAATTCCACGACAAACCATAACCATTCAGGTCAAACGCTATGCACTTACGATTGGAAAACACCCAGCTCTTGTTGTGGATGTCGAGAATAACGTTCTTAATCTCATGGGCATATCGTCTCTTGTCGACGGTGTTAAAAAAGCTCTTGGGTTCTAAAATACTAAACGAAGGAGAAATCATGGAACAGGCAGCAAAGTACACTTTCACTCTCAAAAACCCAATAACAGATGACAAAGGTTTTGAAATCAAAGAGATCAGTGTGCGTCAAGCCACAGTGGGCGATCTCATTGCCAGCGAAGAGTCTGGTAAACAAGGGTCCGATCAAAGACGCACGCTTAATTTTTTTAGTCTACTCTCGGGACTTAATCCCCAGTGTCTTGAAAAGATTATGCTTAAAGACTGGCTGAGCTTTGTTAAAGGAGCCAACGATTTTTTAGGGTTAGATTCCTCAGTATAGAGGATCTAAGACGTGGCATACGCTTTTTGGGGCGCCATCTTCACTGGTCCTATCACGATATCGTAGCGATGCCACACGATGATTTTATCGTTCATATCGAAGAGCTTTGCATGGAGTTGAGAGAATGCGAGAACCTTCTGTTCTAGTCAGAATTGCTGGTGTTTTAGAGAGTTCGTTTGAATCGGCTTTTTCAAAAACGGAAAAACAGCTTTCTAAGGTCCAACAAAAAATTGCATCTCTTGAAAACACAAGCAAGGCTCTCACTTCTTTTCAGAGTCTTTCAGCAATGTCTGAGAAGGCAAAACTCTCTCTCTTGGGAAAGGAAAATGCTCTCAAAAAACTGAGCGAAACGATTAAAAAAGTAGGCGTTGCAACAGAGCCTCAAAGCCAACGAATGACATCTCTTGCCCAATCGATTGAACTCACAAAAACCAAGCTTGAAGCGCAAACAAAATCTCTTGAAACCTACAAAAAATCCATCAAGGAGGCGGGGTTATCTACTGCCAATTTTAGCACCCATCAAGCTCATTTAGCAGACTCAATAGGCAATCTTAAAAGCCAAGAGCTTCAACTCCTTTCAAAAAGAAAGGATAATTTTAAACTTCAAGATGCCAAGTGGAAATACAATAGCGCTCAATCAAATTTTAGAAATTCTGCCCTAAGAACCGGTATAGGTACCGCCGCTTTGTTCGCTTCGCCCATTCAATATCAGCATGAGATGACAAGGCTGATGGCCGCAACTAAGGATCGCTCTCTTCCCGATACAAAAGAATTGGAAGATGAAAACACTAAAATATTAGAAAAGATGGTTTTAGGAGTCTCCTCAAAACTTCCTTTCACACCCGTAACGGTTGCAAGAGAAGCGGCAGAGCTTGGACAAGCTGGTTTTTCAATCAAAGACTTGCAAGCTAATCTTCCCTCTATTTTTAAAGTGTCTCTTGCTACGGACGCAGTGCCTGCAGAGATTGCTGCTATTATGCGATCTTTAAAGTCAAGCTTTCAACTCGATGCAGGCAGCGCAGAGCAGATGAATATGCTTGCTAATAGCATTGCAAAAACCGTCAACATGACTGCAATGCGGGTGGATGATATAAGCCAAAGTGTCTCTTATCTTACAGACCTGCCCAAAGCCGTTGGGATGAATCTTGGCGACACTCTAGCAGCGATGGGGGCTTTGAAAGATCGAGGTATCAATCGAAGCATTATCGGAACAAGCCTTGTGGCTTTTTTTAACCGTATCGCGAAACCAAAAATTCAAAGAAAATTAGCAGCAAAAAACATCAAGGTTGTAGAAATCAAAGATGGGAAAAGAATCTTTCGGCCAATTCTTTCTATTGTTGAAGATATAGCAAAGGCCATGAAGCCACTTGGCAACGCTGATCAGCAGGCTTTTTTAACCAACACTTTCGAAACCGAAGCCGGGCGCTCGGTCGGTGCCCTTATTGAGGATATCAACGATCCCAACGGAAAACTGCGTGATTTCGTAAAGAGTCTTAAGTACGTTAAAAAACCAATGCTCGGAGAAAAACACCTTGAACTCGACTATCTTGACAAAATGGCAGACGACTTAAGAAAAAGTTATTGGAACACGATGGTGCAGACGGGTTCAACGGCTATAGTCACTTCGACCAAGATTTTTGAAAGCATAAGGCCAGAGCTCACTTCTATAACAAAAAGTATGGGAGAGCTTCTTGGTTCGTTCAATAATTTTGTTGACGCTCACCCCATCATTACCAAGGCCGCTACCATGATCACTTTTGGGTTTCTTGGCTTATCCCTAGCTTTAAAAGGACTGGCCGTTATAAAGTTTGCCGCTATTGTCACTTCCCTTGGAGGATTAGGAGCCCTTGCATCCTCAGGAATCGTTTTAGGTCTTTCGGCTCTTGGTGCTGCTGGATATTTTATTTGGCAAAATTGGGACAAAGTTTCTCAAGTACTCGATAGGGTCCATCAAAAATTAGAGACTTTTTCCAAGATGAAACCTAAAGAGCTAATGAATTTGATTTTTCCCCCTCAAGAGCAACTAAAACTTAATCTTCCTAATTATTTGCCTCAAGGATCTAGCGAAGACAATCGCAGCTATCAGTTCAGTTTTGAGCTTCCTGAAACCAAAGATCCTCAAAGTTACGCAAGCGCTGTTCGTGAAAAGCTTATCGGTGCTCAAAGTGTGCTTAGGCCAAAGCCGAGATCTTTTTTTGATTTATCGGAAAGTTTTTAAATGCTGGCAAAGATTGGTAGCGTCGTTTTTCAAGCTCGAGATATCCCCTTCTCTAGACTTCAGCTCGAAAAAAAATTGAACTGGATTGAGCACAAAACGCTCAAAGGTCTACCCATCTTATCTTTCATGGGAAAATCAGCTCGCAGGATCGAGATTGTTGGTACCTTGCTCACAGATTTTCATAAGGGGCTCCAAGGTCTTGAAGAACTACATAAGCTCGCAGACTCCGGTGAACCCGTGCCATTTTCTGCAGTTAGCGGCACAAAAGCGAGCTATCTAGGTCTTTGGGCCATTATTAGCATAAACGAGGAGAGATCAATTTTTGATAGTAAAGGACATGCTAAAAAAATTGATTTTCGCCTCGATCTTTTGGAGCTAGCGAGTGCGAGAAATCAAAACCCTACAAGGTGATAGCCTTGATCTGATCGCTTGGCGTGAATACGGCGCCGTCTTTGGCTACGTCGAAGAGCTTATCAAAATCAATCCGCATCTTTTGCATCTAGAAAGTTTTTCGCCAGGATTAGATGTTTTCTTAGCGGAGCTTTATCCACAAAAGGCAACCAAGATCAGACGCTTTGGTGATTGATGTTTGATTTTTTGCTCAAAATCAATGACAAGGAAGAGCCAAAACTAAGTGATCACCTGACACAAATTTGCCTTAGTGACGAGTCTGGGGTTACAGATGATGAGTTATCACTCAGCTTTGTCTATGATGCGAGTCTATCGCTTCCAAAAATTGATGATGCGATTGCACTCGCATTTGGACCATCAAAAGAGCTCATCGAATGGCGCAGCTATAAGATCACGGAAATCGAGATCAGTGAGAGTATCTTAAACATCAGAGCTTACGCCTCTGCTGGCATCGCTGAGCTTAAAATCGTTCGCCTCGTCCATTGGAAAATCACTATCGCTGCCATCGTTCATAAGATTGCCAAAAGAGCTGGTTGTGACTGTGTTGTTGATGAAAGATTTTTAAAAGATGAGATTAAAATTGTTCAAGACGAGAGTGATTTGTCGTTTCTGCATAGGTTAGCAAGCAAATACAGCGCGATTTTAAAAATAAACGATAAGAAAATTGTCTTTGTCTCTCTCTCCTATCAGGGTCTCGCTCGCTTTAAACTTGAGCTCCTTTTTCCTTACCGTTGGCAAAAGAGAAAAAAAGTGACGGGAGTGAAGGCTTTCTATTGGAACGAGGAGAAGAAGCGGCAAGCCCATATCATTGTAGGAGATGATGAGATGCTTGCGTCGCTGCCCGGAAGCTACGCAAGTCTTAAAAAGGCCAAAGAGCGAGCAAGTGCTCGCCTAATGGAGCTAAAAAGACAAGATGAAATCCTTCACATCACTATCCCCTGCTCGAAAGAGTTTAATACAGCAAAGAATTCAAGTGGCAGTGAGTTTGACGTTTCAGGATATAGTCATTTCATCGATGGTCTTTGGTTTGTAAAACGAGTCGAGCATAGAATGAGCCCCCATCAAGGACTAGAGGCTGAAATCGAACTTTTGAAACTGGGCGTTTAGTGTCAAAAAGTTCTTGAATCGGCGGCTTAAATTGAATAGGATGCAAGGGTCTATTCAATTTTGGAATACAGATGAGCTTTCAGCTTCAAAAATTTCTTCTCCTTAGTCGTCCAAACGCCTCAGCGACGATGGCCCCCAGCGTATTAGGTCCAATTTAGGTCCTAACTCACTACTTTTCTATCTAAAATTCTAAGTTCATTTTTTATCTCACTCGCTGGTTCGAGGAGGGGAAGCTTTTATGTATTCGCGTTTTCATTACTGCTTAGAGCAGCATCGCTATGAGGAAGGCAAGCGCATCAGAAACCATGTCTACCGGGTTTCGCGCAAGCGCTTTGCTTTTTTCTTTTCGTTTTCGTTTTGTCGTTCTTTTTTTGGAAGAAAAATGGTCAACCGTCCCGGTAAAAAAGCCACAACTTTTGTAGGCGAGAACTCTTCATAAACTGTCTAAGTTCAGGCGTGAAACACCTCTTAGGAGATCTCATGCCTGATACACCTATCACGGAAGACAAAAGCGATTCGCCTTCGTCTGAGCCAAAGACCATTGAAAGCCAAGAGCCAAAAGATGATGGCAAAAGCAAAGAACGCGAGCGCATCCTGGCTCTTCTTGAAATTACAGATGACCCAAAAGAACTAAAAAAATTTATAGAGAATGACCTTGATCCCGCAAAGGCTGCTCTGCAAGTATTAAAACAGATGAGAAGCGAGCGAAAAAAAGCCTCTGCGGACGCAAGTTTCCCAAGTGCATTTGTAAGCGATGTGGGATCTTCTAAAGCCCAAGATTCAATTCGCTTTGCCAAAAAAATGGGGGTGATTCGATGAGTTTAGGTAATTTTCTAGTCCCCGTTGGCTCACTGCCTCCCTCTTATGAAGGAGCCGATAATCTTATCAACGGTGCGTTTCCGCAAGTTCGTGTCTCAATTCAAATTTGTAAAGACGAGAGCGATCTTAAACGAGGTTCACTTCTTGGCGTAGTCGCTGATGGGCAAGAGAAAGGACATTATCGTTTGATCAAAGCAGAGGCCAAGGATGGCTCGGCAAGTCCGCAATGCGTGTTAGCTGATGATTATAAAAGTGCGCAGACTATGCCCGTCACAGCTTACTTGAGCGGACAATTTAATATGCGCTCCTTGATCGTTGGCGCTGGCATCAGTCTAGCGGATCTTGTGCCAGATTTAAGAAAAATCTCAATCTTTGTCACAAGTTCTATTGCTAGACCCAAAATCTAGAAAGGCCGCAAAGTGGAAATTTTTTCATCCTCCTATTTGACAGAAATTTTTGGTGCTATTGATGTCGGGCCGGGCTTTTTTCTAAGCTACTTTCCCTACTCGCAAACCCATGCGCAAGATCTTATCGCATTTGATGAGAGGCAAGATTCTCTGCTCGTTACACCCTATGCCCATCCACGAGCCGAGGCACCTACTATAGAGAAGGAAAGTTATAAAACGCGTTATCTAAAGCCGGCATACCTTAAAGATAAACGTGAGTTTAATCCACATGAGCTAAGCTATCGCTCCTTTGGCGAAAGCATAACAGCAAACCTTTCCAAAGAAGAAAGGCTTGAGCTTGCTTTGATGAGTGTACTTAAAGAGCAAAAAGAATTCTTCTTTAGGCGTCTAGAACAGATGGCTTGTGAGGTGATCACAAGCGGTAAACTCTCCATTGTCAGTAGCACCATAGCCTACGCCATCGATTTTCAAAGAGATCCATCCTTGAATGTTAAGCTTTCCGAGAAAGATCTTTGGACTGCTGATAAGGCTGACATTCTTGATCAAATTGAAGAGTGGTCTTCACGCTGTCTTGATAAATCAGGAGCGACAGTTGACACGATCGTGATGGGCAAAAAGGCATGGGCTGCCTTTAGAAAGAACAAGTCGGTAAAAGATCTTCTTGATCTAAGAAGAGGGGATAGTTCCACAGTTGATGTGNNGCGCCAAGTCTTATTGGCAAGGGGGTTAGCTATAAGGGCCTTTTTGGTGAGTATAAGATTCTTGTTCACATGGGAAAATACGCTGACCCACATTCTCAGCAAATCAAAGCGTTTATTTCCGAGACAAGCGTTGTTCTTTTATCAAGCCATATCGAAGGTGTAAGACACTTTGGAGCAATTCAAGATTTTGAAGCCAATTTAATGGCAGTACCTTTTTTTGTAAAAAAAATCATCAAAGATGATCCCTCGGCAATGTATCTGCTGGCTCAGTCTTCACCGCTTTTGATACCCGGACGCGTCAACGCAAGCTTATGTGCTGAGGTTTTGTGAGATTTTTTTTTCCAAAGTGGTTTTTTGAAACGGTTCGTTTTGAGGGAAAAGAGTTTCAGCTGCTCTATGATTGCGGAAATCAGAAAAAAAGAGTGATCTCAGGCTTTGATATTTCAGATACTAGGCCCTTCTTGTGGGGCAGACTTTCTGAACATATGCAAGGAAAGAAGATAGAGGTTCGAGGCAAGAACTATACGATTGAAAGAGTTGAAGCAACTGGAGAAGATTCTTATGTCTACTACCTTGGCGAAACCCGCAACGCTCACAGGCTATAAGCTAGCGATTGCAGAATGTTTGCGCGAAATCTTAAAAAATGAGTTTGAAGTCTACGATTCTCTTGATGAAATTTCCCCAGACCTTCTACCTTGCATTGTTTTGTCTTTTGATAAAGGAGTTCGCTTTGAAGGTCTAGCAGAAGAAACCTATGAGGCCAAAGCGCACTTAAACCTTGATCTGTTTTTTGGTCTTAGTAGTGAAGTCACCATTCAAACCTCTGATCGTTTGAGTGAGGAAATACTTTCAAAAATTTTAAGCGATCAGCGCTTAAATGAGATGTGTCACGAGATTATTCCTGATGAAATTTCAGCACACAATATCGTTGGTGAGCACAAAGTGAGAGTGGTTCTCCTTGATTTTACTCTTAGCTTTCTTTGGAGTCCTCAGCTTGCTTAAACAAAAAGAAGACATCTTTGATCTTTTTTTAAAGGTTCAAAATATTTTGCGCTTTGGTGTTATCAAAGATTTGAATCCGGATGAAAATATCGTCTTGGTGCACTTTGCAGACGATTGTGAGCTTTGGTTGAAAACGCTTTCCTTAAAAGCTGGGAATAGCTTTATCCATTGTCCGCTCGAAAAAGAGGAACTTGTTTTTGTTCTAAGTCCCGATGGTGATCTCTCAGAAGGAGTGGTTTGGGGCTCTGTGCCTTCAAAAAATTTGCCTAAAAGTTTTCTCATTAAAACTTCGGACTTCGCTAAGATTGAGGCGTCTCAGGGAATTTCACTTGGTAATGGCAAAGAAGATCTGATCGCTCTTATCATTGAGGCTTTAAAAATCATTGCAGGATCAAAAACACCTACGTCTAATGGGCTACAACCTTCACTTGAAGCCAGCCTAAAACTTCCAGTCATCGTTGCACGAATGGAGTCCTTACAGGTCAAGGGATCTAGCTTTGCGTGACATGTGCGAAAAGACTGGCTCATGGATTGAAGGGGAGGCTCTTATGGGTCAAAAACTTTCGCGTCTTTTGCTGACAAAAAAGGGCAGTAAGCCTGTCATCAGAGATTTTGGCACGAACTTGCGCTCACTCATTGATCTGCCGGTCAATGAATTTAAAATTCATACCACGCAAGAAATTTTCCAAACTATTGAAGCCTATGCGCCAGAATTTTTGTGTCACGGGATCGACTATGAGTTTTGCCAAGGAAGAGTTGCGATCCTTTTAAAAGGTGAAGTCAACAGACGAAAGCTAGAACATGCCCTTCTTACCTGATCCAAAAATTATTGAAGAAATTTCTTTGCTCGAAATCATTGAGGACATCAAAGCAAAGTTCACCACAACTCATCCAAACGTGCTCTTTGAAAAAGCCTCTCCGCTTTATGAGATGGCTGCACTTTTTGCTTATCGTGAGATACTTTTGCGGGCAAGAATCAACAATGTCGCTCGCTCACTGCTTGAGCAGCTTAGTGTTGCGTATGCTGAAAAACGTTTGGTCGCAGGAACTCTTGCTTATTATGAGAGCAGTGTTTCTGAAATTGCTGGCATTCTTGATCAGCAAATCATTGCCCATGAAAATGGCGAGATTCATGTGCATGTTCTTTGCGATGATAAAAACAAAATGGCGATAGAGCATTTGCGCGCGCATCTGCAATTGCCGAGCAAGCGCTTATTAAACGACAATGTGATTATCAAAGAGGCAGTAAATTTAAAATTTAAGATCAAAGCCCATCTTGTTTTGGATCTTGGCATCCAAATCGATTTAGATACCGCTAAAAAGGCCCTAATGGGCAAAATAAACGTTCATCTTCGTATAGGTAGGGGCTTAGCCTTATCTGCCATCACAGCGTTCTTATTTAGGCCTGGGGTTCTTGATGTCAAAATCGCCGAACCGCCGGGTTCTTTTGCACCGGAAGAAGGGCGATTGCTGCGACTAGAAGAGATTGAGTTGAGCTATGGCCTGGCTTGAGCAATTCGTAAAACAAAGCTTTCGTCTCTCAGACGAGGCCTTTTTTAAGGTGCTTGCAAAGCTTTTCATTCCGGAGACGGGTAGAGTTTGGCANNAGTGTGCAAAAAAACATCAATCCCCATCTCGTTCAAGCTTATGGTCTAGGAGAACTCGCTAGTCTTGTGCCCCATTTTGACTTTGAAAAAGCTCTAGAGTGGCAAAAACTGCGGGGCACGCCGGAGGCGATTACGGTTGCGTTCGAGCTTGTGGGGGTTCGGGTCAGAAAAATCGTTGAGCTAGAGGTAGAGCGGTGGAATTTCTACAAAGTCTTGCTTGAAAACCAAGTAGGCGTGTCTAGTGAGCTGCTGATTTTGCTGTGCGTTCTTTCAGCACCCTTGCGCTCAAAACTTTATCGTATCGCTGATCTTGCAAAAGAAATCCCTAGTTTGAAGCTTTCAAGCAAAACAGGAAAGCTTGGGAGAAATACCGTGTCTAATTTCTCTGGGAAAAAGCTCAAAGGGATTTGGACGGATCTGTGATGTTGGCAATGTTTGGAAAAAACTTTTTGCGAGCTTGCGAGTCAAAAAGTAAGCAAGAGCGGGTTGGACTGATTTTGATTNNAGCGGAGCGAGACGAGTGCGAGCAAAAAAGACGAGCCCGTTAGGGCGAGTTCAACGTTTTTATGTTTTTATTTCCCCTCTTTTTGTTTCGTGGTCTACCCTATGATTATAAATGTCTACCAATGACTATTATGACTATATTAATTACCACTGATTAAAAAATAGGCTAATCAAGATAATATCCTGTATTTATAATATAAAATTAAGATTCACCCTGTGGATGATTTCGATTTGTTGGGGATGAAACCTCTCGTGATTGAGAATAAGACCAACCGCGGTTAGGGGTATAAATATTCAAGAAGGCAATGAAAGTTGCTGTCGAATTTTATATTGGCGATGATTTTTAAAGTGAAATTGTGAAGGGCGTTAGGCTAAGCAGGTGTGAACCTTTCCGCCCTTAATAAATGTTTTTTCCGGGTGCATTACGCCAGACTTGATCAGGTTATCCACGGCTTTTTTCACTCTCTTTAGAGAGTCATATTTGTTGAAATTGTCATCAATCGCTAACAATTTCTTGCAACGATCTAGAGAAACGGTCATTTCTTTCATCGAATGAGAGCTGTAGAACAGGTAAAAGGCAGAACTATCACCTTTCAGTGACTGCGATTTTGTCCGGTCAAAAGTTGCATATGCGTGCAGTCTGTAAAATGTGATCATGAAATGACTAAAATGAATTTGTAGTTTTCGGTCGGAGCTAGTTCCTAGCTCCTGAATTTCCGTTAATAGTGGCCCGTACCAACGATTTCCTTTTTCATTTCTGAATTCAAGAGACATCCTTACCAATCGGTTAAGTTGCCGTTTAATCCGCTTGACGGCATCGCCACCCTCCGCAAGGGCACTAAGTCTTATCAACTCTTTCAAACTGATTTTTAATGTAAGCCCTTTATTTCCATCCTTGTGGCTATTTGCAAGTTCTTTAAGCAGCAGTGCATAGAGTTTTTTATCTTCGTGATCACAAATTGGGCCGTGAATTTTTAGAACGTCTCCCTCTACCCACACATCACTATAGAACGCGGGTTCGGGACGATCTTTGTCTGTCTCTTCCCCTTTGGCATCCAGATAAGTCAGTTCTTTTCTTTTCTTTGTTGAAACAACTTCAAATGCTGGATTTCTAGTCAACCAGGTCATAATCTGGTGTTCGTGTTCATCATGAGTAAGAATTTTTGCCGGAACCATAAACCGCTCAATATCTTCTTTAGTAATTGTTTCGGTCTGCTCTTGCAGACGAAAATCAGCTCCATCAAAATAGACGTTTTTTGCTGACTTAAGTCTCGACGAAATGCGCCTCCCGACAAATTTTGAAAGCAGTTGCCCATCAAGAGACAGCTCTTTAATATCACAATGATTAGAAATTAGAACTGTGACTTTGTTTGCGCCATATCTGCTATCTATTATATCAAAAATAAGTCTCCGCTCTTTTGGGCTGAGAACCTCTTGACCGAGTTCATCTAGAATTAAAAAGTCAGTGTTTTTAATTTTATCGAGGTATAAATTGAAGCTAAACTCAGTCTCTACTTTGAGATCCTTCTCTGCATAACTGTAAGAATGAGTGCGTCTTTTTAGATCCAGAAACTTATAAACAGGGATATAAAATCCACTTTTTCCCTGGGTTTTTTGAAGATATTGGAGAATAAGAAAANNACCGATAGCAACGCCTTCGATCCAGTCTATGAGTTCGGCTTTTTGATTTGAATCAGATATGAGACTAAGATATCGATTTGGAATCTCAGCCGCAGATATTAGTTGAGGTTTTTTTTGAGCAAGTTCGTATAGTCTCCAATTGTCGCCATTTTTATTCATCATCTCAACGCAGGTACATAGAGTCGCACCTACACTTCCATTTTTACCTTCAAAAGGAAGAAACAATGCCCCAAGACAAATTCTGCAAGAAGATTTAGTCATCGCGGCTCCATTCTAATATTTTTTTTCGAACAAATCCGATATTGCAAAAACAAGAAGGAGTATGTCGAATCAAGTTCTTAGCTGTAAATCTCAGCACGTTGCCTTAGCTTTGAAAATAAGAAGTGTACAAAGATAGCGTTCAAAAGCATTGCTGCTACACGGATCCAAACGCTATATGTGAATAAAATCTGATTAACGTCAGATCTTTCAAGTGTTTCTTTGCTCAACATCACATCAATCCTGCCTAACCTATCTCGATTCTTCTGGATTTCCTGCACCAGTTGTTGCCTTTTTGTGAAGAAGGATGGCGGGAGTGCGCTGAGAGTTCTAGACAAGTCTTCTATATCCGAAAGGGTGCCTTGCCTCTGATCGGTTAGACGCGAAAACTGGCCCGATTGCTTTGTCATTTTATCGCCTAGAGAGGCATGCATGAAAAAACCCAAACAAATAATGGTAGAAATAAGAATAATAAATGATGAAATTTTATACAAGCGTTCGGCACTAAGAGCGAGGCACGCTGCACTGAAGATAGGAATGGCTTCCGAAATTACTGCGCTCGAAATAGCAGAGTAGTCATTAGGGTCGATCAATTTAAAAAACAATAAGCTCTGATGTATCAAATAGGCTGATATAGAGATGATACATATCAAAGTAAAGACACTGCCGGGTGTTATAAGCGCATTGATCAAATCTCGCCATGAGAGTTGATTAATAGAGAAGTTTTTTCCGGCTTGTTCTTCGAAGAGTGCTAAAGGTTTTTTTGTTGCTACCAAAGCTAAATGAGTTTCGATAGTTTCGATACGTTTAGCTAAGTCTAGAAACGGGGGCAACGTAGGAAAAGTCTTGATTTCGGCATTCAGTTCCTGAGCGGCGGGCTGGATTCCAATTAGATTTTTAAACTCAGTCAGAATTTGCTCGTCTTCTTTAAGTGACATCGTAGCGTTTAACATTGCCGTATTTGATATGTATCTCCGATTTTTACTAATAAACTCTTTCAGTTCTTGCGGCCACTTGCCTATTTTTTGATACCTACCAACAAGTTGCCGGTTGGTTTTTAGTTTGTTTGCTATTTGCGTTTGTGTAAGCCCAGCATCTTGCAATTTGCAAAGATACTCTCCGTATCGAATAGGATCTTCAGACTTCATCTTTTGATATGTATCATCAGAAATCAACTTTACATCAGACATTCTTTTTATTTTCCTATCTGTGAATTATTGCATCCATGTTACATATATTGGCATTCATTATATTGATGTATGTTACCTTTTGTCATTATGTTTGCAAACATAATGTGTACATAGAAAACGTGATGTATAAATAATAATCACTTTGATTGCCAGAATTAGGAGATTGTTGAAGCGTGATTTAATTTTGAATAAAATCAATTTATCAACTTGGGGAATACTACATGACGGTAATCGCAGTCGCTAATCAAAAGGGAGGAGTCGGTAAAACTACTACCGTATTAACTACCGCCGCTATTCTAGGCGATTTAGGAAAAAAAGTTCTAATCGTAGATTGCGACAGCCAGCACAACTCGACAAGCAGATTAGAGGAAGAGGAAAGCTCGCCCCCGTATTGCCTATATGACCTTTTTGAAGATGAAGAGTTTAAGTTAAGTATCGCCAAAGCTATTCTGCCCGCTAAAAGTAGCTTTAAAAACGTCTACTATATAGAGGGGGATGCACGCCTAGCCAAAGTGGATTCTATTTTGTCAAATAGGATCTCACGCGAAAAGACTTTAAAGAAAATACTAGCGCCTATTATTAAGCATTTCGATTTTATTTTTCTCGATACTCCACCTGCAATAAATGCTCTTACGATCAATGCACTGACCGCCGCAGACAAACTTATTATCCCTTGCGACCTCTCTAAGGATGGCCTGGAAGGAGCAAAGTTAATCAATAAATTAGCAAGCAGTCTTAAAAAAGAAAAAATAACCTCTATAGAACTATCGGGAATAGTCGTGTGCGGCTTGGAAAAAAGTAATTCCAATTTGGTTAAAGATCTTCTTTCTTTAATTAGGAGGGAATTTGCTGACAAAGTTTACAATATCGAAGTGCCAGCAACCGTTAAAGTAGGCGAATCTGCACTTGCAGGAGCTACGCCATACCAGCTCTTTAGAAAACATCCGATCACTAAATCCTATGAACTGTTAGCAAAAAATCTCATTTAAAAGAGGATCATATGTCAAGAAAAGACGACTTTCTCGAAGATGTTGTGAAACAGTCAACAACACAGCCAAAAACCAAAAAGAACAGTGAGGTTAGTGACAGCGATCAAGATCTGATCGGCTCTAAATTGAAGCAAAAATACGCAGAGAAAAAGACTAACAGAATGCTCCAAACAGTATCCATACGCATTCCAATGAATCTTTATGACAAGTTGAACAAAAAAGCCAAAGAACACGACGTTTCAATTGGAACTCTTTCGAGGGATCTTCTTGAAATGTCTGTCGATCAAATCTGATATCTAATTGACTTTTCAAAACACTAACGAGCAATTCCAGTTACACGACCGAGGGCCTCGGGATCGAGAGTGTATTCTTTGGAGAGGCAAAAATCAAAGTCTGGCACTTCCTCATTTTCCATTACGGAGTTTGAATACAACACAATTTTGCCCTGAAATCCAAAGTCGTTTCGAGCTATTTTAGGAAACCCGTCCTCGACTGAGTCAAAACCAGGGCCAAATCTATCAACAACTACCATGTCGAAATAGACATTGTCTAAAAGACTTGCAAAGAAATCATCGACATTTGTGAATACAACCAATTTAAACTTGTGCGAATCTTTAAATCTCTCGGTGACTTCTGAAATGTGATTCAGCTCGTCATCTATTATGGCAATCACAAATTTCGACTCACATTCCCTTCTTTGAGGTGACACTACTTTTCTAGAGCACCCCGGCAACCAAAGTCTTATTTTTGTGACATCATCATAAGATGACATCTCAATATTTCCTCCATGCAATTCTACAAAAGTTTTGCAGATAAAAAGCCCGAGACCAGAACCGCTAGTTGAAACAAAAGGCTTAAAAGCGTCTTTGATAATTGATTTTGGAACACTGTCCCCATCATTCGTTATTTCTAAAATTAAACCATCCTTGTGGTCTCTGGTTGTTATGCTAATGAAAGATCTAGCGTGCCTGTAGGAATTTTGGAGCAAGTTAATGATTACACGCGAGATTTTGATTTCATCGGTATTTACAAGTATGGAATGCTTGAAATTTTCCAAAATACCAATTTTAGACATATCTGAAACAAGAATGTCGCGACATTGAAAATAGAGGCTCTTTATATCAATTGCCTTAACATCATTGAGCTTTGGCTTTGATAGAGAGAGCATTTCAAGTCTTAAACCGTTGGAGAAACGCAGTGTTTTTTCAACATATCGCGAAAGTTCTTGGACTTTTTCAGTGTTTCCATCCTCGATAGTGGTAATAAGTCTCTTGGTCCAATTTAAAGTATTGCCGATGTCATGAGCGTAAGATTCTATTGCTCTAACGACGGAAGCTATTCTTTTGTTGATTTCGCGGCGGCTGCGTCTGATATTTAAAAATATGAAGCATAGAGAAAGAAAGATAAGGCTTAGAGCAACAACCAAAAAAGTAACTCTTCCAACTTTTGAAACAAAGAAAAAAGTTATCAGATACTTCTGATCGAATGTCGTTATCACGAAAACTGTTCGATAGGAGAAGAATCCCATTCGGGCAGAGTCTATTTCGTTATTTTCTGGAAAAGATGGTGTAAATTCCCGCTCAATTTCTCCGAAATAGCTTACGAGACGCAACGATGAATCATGAATTCTCACTCCTTGAATAAAATCGGATGATATTATTAACCTTTGATAGCGCGCTAAAGATGAAGCCATATGGCTCATTTCGTTCGATTCGGAATCAAGTTTTAGCCAGTTTCTTGTGAGGTCAATCGATTGATGTGAATAGAAACTATCAAGTAAAATGTATAGTACCGTTGGTAGAAAAATGATCCAAAGAAATATACCAGCTCTCATCATTTAAATATATCCAAGTGTTGAGTTCGAATTGATGTTGCTTTCGAAGGAGAAAAGCATTTTATGAACAGAACATAAATTATCAAGACGATGATGAATAGTTAAATCAACAATTGGATCGGGAATACGTAGAGTAACTTCCCCTCGTTTTTTTAATCTGTTCAAAAATACGTATTTATTTTTAAATAAGAACACCAAACGTTTTTCATAATCAGACACTGGCAATACCCCACCGTGTTGATATCTATTCAGAGCTAGTGTATGGACAAGAGCCTCGCAAAGGGCTTTAAATTCAGATTTAATATAATCATCTCTCGCCGCACCACCAAGAATCATTCCATCATCTGTCTCTAAGCAAGCAATACTAAGTTTCGAAGGAAAATACAGGTTGTGATGTGCTGGAGAAATAATATAAGCTTTTGTGATTGGTATTATACCCGCTATTTCAAACAAAAAATCTCGATTTGCAAGAGAAATTTCATTCTTCACAAAACCAATTTCAGGACATTCCCACCATTTTTTCCAAACNNTTCCAATGCCTCATAGTAAGCGAACTTCCTAGCAGATATTCTGCTACTGTTTTTGCTCAAAAAAACAGGGTATGAAGCAAATCCGTTAGAGCTATCGCTTCCGTTTTCTTTAACAGCTTTGCGCTCGACATATTCGACCAGCGACTTCAAAAGCGCTAAACTGCGACAGCGAGCGATTCCGCCGCCAGCGTCATTTGAAATCAATCCTTCGGTTTTGATATCGTAAGAACTAGCTAAAAATAGGCTACGACTAAGTGTGAGGATATCCTTATGAGAAGGAGCCTCACCAATTTGATCCAAACCTTTAAACAGTTTAGCTAGTAGGAATTGAGACGCTATTTTAGATTCTTGAAAAAGAACCATGGTTGCGGTCCTGAAATGCCATAAGGGATAAAAAGAGAAGCTTTCTTTGACATAAAGTAGAGTCTGGAATAGTTTGTAGTTATTACCATTTTGGAGTCTTCAAAAAGAAAGCGATTGAACTCCTCATGAGATTTTTGATCATTATTTTTTAAGTTGGCCACTAAATTTGAAACCTTGTCGTCTAAGATAACAAACTTGTGCATTCCGGGAGTAAAGACCATTCTTATATCACCCGTCGGGTCTATAGGCCAGAACCCACAGGTTGCAGGTCTAAGCGCTATTAGTCCTTTTTTCCACAAGTCATCGTATTCGCCCTTTTCAATCGGTTGAACTTCTGGAAGTCTCATCTTTTTTAAAGTGTCAGAAAGAATATATGTAAAAGGGTGAATTATTGTGCCTTCATCTTTAAGAAATACTGGAGGGTTTTTCTTAAGATGTGCTAAAATCTCCGCTTCTTCCTTTGCTGAAAAAGATGGAACCATCTTATTGAGTTCACTAAGAGGAAGATACCCAATCAATAGATTTGTAAAAATACTTCCTTCAGGTTCAAAACCGTAGGCTTTAACAGAATCTCTATATTTCATTGCAAAGTACTGTCGTACTCTTTTAGGTGAAAACGTCTTAGAATTAGGGTTTAGGGTTATTACACTGTAAAGTATTTTTGGACTTGAATAGACTTTTATCTTCTTAAGAAGAGTCCCATTTTGAAAGTTTGGTATGTCTATCTCGTTGGCCTTAATGACAGTGGTGTCGTGGAAGTCATCCGCATATTCAACTATTCGAGTCGGTGACATAAAAGCTATCCACATATGCTTCGGAACATTTGAGCTGCGTGCCTCGAACTTCACGAATGTTGGATAGTGAGCTTTTTTATTTATTTTGGTAATCATGTGATCGCCAAGTTTATAGCGACCTGAAAATGGGGGTATTTCACATCTCAGAGAATTAGCAATGGGATCGATACATGATGTCGGGACTATGGAGAACAATTCAAGGGAAAATCTAAAAAGAGGGGAGGAAACAGGTCCATTAAGATGGATTTCAAGAACACCTTTATTTTTGTCAACTTTTATACCGTCAGGATAAGTTGTCAAAGGATTTTTAGTCTTTAACCATTGTTGAAGTCCCTTGATTTCCTTCATTACAGGAAAAATTGAATGAGTATAAGCCATTCTTTTAATAGCCATGCCTACGTCGTCGATCGACATCAGATTTCCATCATCATACCGAATGTTAGGTTTTAGTTCGAACACAATTTTGTTGTACATTGAATCGAAATAGAACTTATCCAGTACTGTTGAAGTGTAGTGACCTTCTGTATCCATCTCTAGTGGAGTTGCATAAAGAAGCCTCATCGTATCAATATTTCGTGCAAAGTCGGCTTTCAGAGGGTCAAAAGAAAATAATGGGGGAGCTGTCGCTACAACAAATGTCGGATTCCCTTCTTTCATTATTTCACGAAATTGTTGTTGGATTTCTTCTACTTTTGGAGGATTTGCTGTGGCAAAAACTGCTGAAGAAAAGAATATAAATATAGAAAATAAATTCATATATCCTTTAAACATCCTATCCCCTTTTCCTGATGTCTGGAGGGCAAAATTTAACGCAAACGACACTTCCACCCCCGCTCCCGTTGCTAGTGCTCTCATTCGCAGCTAGAACAAAGTTATTTATTTTCTTTGTTTTAATATTCTTGATTCCGCTATCTTTCTTTAGTGAACTTAGAATTAACGAGCAAAAACCAACTGCGATAAAAAATATTTTTTTCATTATTTATCCTTTTCATTTTTTAGATCTGTAACAAACTCAAACAATCTATCTATAGTTGATTCCTTCAAATCAGAAAGTTCGATCATTAGCTCTATAAGCCGATCCTGTTTGCTGGTAGAGTTTCCTAACAAAAATTTTTTTATAAGCTTCAAACGAGTGCGATAGTTTAACTTTGCCAATGCTGAGATGGCTTCTCTTTGCCAAGGGGCAAGATCGTATCCCTCATTACCAAAATTCCTTTCCAGATATAAGACAAAATTTGAAAATCGCATCTCGGCCAATCGAGACATCTTTAGTAAATTGTCCAAAGTCATCGAATCGAGTCTTTCAGCTTCGATTCTTGAGACTGTGCTAATGCTAACTTCAATAGATCTTGCAATATCAGACTGGGTAAGATTTTTTCCCAATCGAATACCACGCATAAAATGTGAGATCCGTTTCACATAAAATTCGATGGGTTTCTCATTATTTTTCACCGTATCCATAGTTTAATTACGTCACTCCACGAGAAATTTTCACAATAGAAAAACGCCATTTTCATTTGCAAAATTGACTATTGATAACACTTGAGCCGCAGATAAAGTGCGCCAATCACTTTTTAGGAATGAGACCAACTTCACGATGATGGAGGGTCTCATTTTGAAATCTGACTACGCTATAAAACGAATGCGTACTTCTTTCATCATCTTTTAAAGGTAGGCTTAAATGCAGCGGAGTACCGAGCTTAATACCTCCCCCGAAATGGAGATGCCGCCAAGTCTGTCCGAACTAAGCCCGACAGAAAAAGCAAAAGACATCAACGGTTGCGGCCCAAAGCCTATCAATGACCGTAAGTCTTTCTTCGAACCTGCTTGCGAGATCCACGACATCGAATACTCGCCGCCGTTTGCAGGCAGCTCAAAGCATCGACGTGAGACCGACAAACGCTTTCTGCATAACATGCTTGAACTTGTCCAAGAGCTCCCAGGGCACCAAAAGCTCTTAAGAAAGGCACAAGCCTATCTCTTCTATGGGTGCGTCCGTATGTTCGGAACTTTCTTTTACAACAAAAAATGAATGGAGGATCATCAGATGTTAAGCCAGTACGTTTTTGCCAACCAAGCCAGGGAACTCCAGCGTATTTGTTATCGCAACCACTTTCACATGAGCTGGATTTTAAAAAAACTCTCTATTGATCGAGCAACTTTCTATCGCTGGTTAAATGAGCTCCAAAGGCCCAAGCCACGTTCCCAGCAAAAGCTTGAGCATGGCATCACTTTTTTTCAAAAACTAGAGCATGCGATAGGCAAGAGCTTTGGTCCTTTAGGTTGAGAAAAAAGCTACAAATTATGTAGGCGAAATCTTTTCGAATTTGCTTGAACCTGATTGCTCGTTACTGATCGGAAAAGAAACATGAGTGCAAAGAAAATTGATTATATTCGCGCTATCGATGTTCTTCCCATATTGGGAACTGAAAAACACCTGCTGAGCCGGTTGGCAGGTTTCTATAACCCTTCAGAACAAGGAACCATCTGCCCAACTGTAAAGACTCTGGCCCAAATTCTTTCTAAAAGCGAAGGCACCACGCGACGCATTATTAGTGGTCTTGCAAAACAAGGGTGGCTGCGGGTTGAAGATACAATCGTTGCTGGACATAGAGTTTATAAAAATTCGAGCAATCGCTATTTTCTGCCCAAAAGTATTCTCGTCTACAAAGAGGTCTATGATCTTGAGGCCGAAATAAAAACAGTTTCTCTACTCCGACCGGCACAACCCGAAAGACTTGAAGTATTGCACTCTCGTCTAGAGGATGCCTTGGCTCGCCTTGATGAGGAAAAAAAAAGCGTCTCTGAGCTAAAACCAAGACAATCCCAGCTTAATGGTCGCAAGGGATTTGAAGCACGCTTTCCGCTATCCAATAAAAAGCCACAGCAAGAGCCACGCGAGGGTCTTGTTATTGAGCTAAACGCCTGGCGCATGGAGAAAGGGTTGCTCCCGCCAACAGAGTCAACGCCACCGCCTGAATCAAAACACACACTCTTGCCTTCTCTCGCGCAAGATCTAGAAACTTCGCCAATGCAACGCCAAAGCATTTTAGAATCACCGCCAGAATCCATAGAACACTCTGCGGATGAGAGCCCTAGCCTTTCAGAGATGAACCCCTCCCCCCAACAGGAAACGATACCCCCCCCTAACATGGACGTTAGACAAACTAGGATTCTAAGAAAGAATTTAAATATGAATCTAAAACCTACTCCTAAATCTTCTCTCTCCCTAACTAAGATAAGTGGGAGTGGCGAGGTATTTGAAATATCGCCAACGATTAAACTCTGCGCGCAGGCGTACAGCGAAAAACTCGCCAAACCAAAACTCTCACCAAGTCAGCTAGCAAGGTTTGAAAGTGAATTTCTTGCGAGAGGGTTCACGGTTGAGGGTTTTGAAAAAAATCTTGAACTCGTTGCCAACGATGAGCTGCTCAAACGAACAACGTTTTCGATAACAAGAATTCTTGAAATCGACACAGCAATTAAAGCCAAGGAACTTTTTAAAACGCGAATGCTTAAAGAACTTCAAAGATCTGTTGGCAACATGAGTCGCTTTGATGATTTTATCTTCGCTGAAGCTAAAAACTGGGGCTTTAAAACTCATGAAGAACTCTTTGAGTGGCTTGGGTTTAAAACTGAATCTTCTGCGCCAAAACAAGCGAGCCAGCAGTTTACAGAAATTGCAAAACCGATTAGCAAGGACGTTGAAATCAAGGCTCAAGCTGTTGAAAATGAACCATTTCAAGGAGAACCCCTGATCGTCACCGAATCAAAAATCCTTGTCGATGAGATTCTAGATATCTGCCAAGACTTTGAACCCGTAGAACTTAGCCCTGAGCTGCGCAACCTTTTGCATAACCCACCTCAACGCGATACGGCCCCACCATTTTTGGATGAAAGCGTTGAAGAACTTGTCGATGAGCTTAGAGAACTGCTCGTAGCACCCAATTTTAGACCCTATCTTGGAAGCTCGGAAATCATCGATTATCTCGTGCAAAAGCTCTCGAAGGCTCGCTATTTCTCAGATCTTTTTGCTTTAATTCTTCATCCGATCTTTCGCCAGACAGCTTCTAAAAGTGTGGCTAGAAATATCAAGGCCGCATAGCAACACAATTTGTAGGCGAGCTTAATGGGAAGGACCGCTAGTTTGGGACGCAATTTTGGAAGCAGAAAACATGGATGAAAAACTCGCAAAATTCTTAAACCTCACTTCAATCCCTGCGATCATGATCGTATTTTATCTTGAGCTAAAGACCATCGATAGTCACATCGAGCAGATCGAAAAACTAAAAGATTCCATCGTTGAACTTAAGCAAACCATTCATGATTGCCGCGCCGTAAGCTTAGTGCATTCAGAGCGTAGGGGCTTAAAGTGAAAATACATTTGAGCAGCAAAATTCACTCAAGCTTGCCGCAAAAGCAGGCTGCTCAAAAGGCATTTACAAGACTCCTTGGCAATATCGCTTATGAGTCTGCGATGGCTGCA
>PLEQ01000193.1 GCA_003136475.1 Deltaproteobacteria bacterium | reverse complement strand
CCGGATTCAACGGAATACGCATGGTCATCGTTGGTGATAGGATCTTTTCTCCTACAATATCCGAAATATTGGACCACCTAGATGGCGTGTAAGCATCTTGAATTTTTGAATTATTTGGCTACGCATAACAAAATTGATCCGTATGCCGATAGATGCTAATGTATTCCTATGTAATCAAACATAGGAGGGGTCATGGAGTTACAAATGCCTACCGTTGGACCGAAAACCTGGCGTCCCAAAGATCACGTCGCCCAGGTCATGAATGAATGGCTTAAAAAGAATCCAACGATCGATCAATCAACCTTAGTTAACCTAGCTGTCTTTGAGTACGTTACAAAGAATCAAAGCCTTCCAGGTGTTGAGTATAAGGGGACTGAAGTGCTGGACGACAAGGTCGCCGAAAAAACTGCGAGGGACCTGATGAAAGAGCACAAACACACGATTGAGAAACTTAAATGATTCGCAAAGTTGTACTTATCACCGCAACTCAAGTTAAGAGCATCAATCAGATCGTTTGTGCAGATGGCAGCAATCAGCACATGTGCTATGACTTGGGGAAAATTGAAAGTTCACTTCATTCAGCTTTCTATCCAGGTGAGCCTCCATTTCAGCACGGTGGAATTGCCAGTGTCGCGGGAGCGATTGCATTCTACATAACGAAAGCTCATGCGTTTTTTGACGGCAACAAACGCACTGCGGTTTTGTCAGCCACACTTTTTCTGAAAGTGAATGGCTGGGTTCTGCTGTACCCACCTGATTCTCTCGCCGAACTCATAGATGATTGTGCGTCATCGAAAGTCGAGATCGAAGACGTTAAAAAATGGTTTGATAGCCACAAAGTCTATGTCCCGCTTTGATCCGCAGTCCGAAATTATTCACGCTCGCTTCTTTCTGCTGCCTTTGTCAGGCTGTTCGTCAGCCCACATGCGCATCGCATCCGGGCACAACTCAAGTCCATTGGGCCATGCCAGTGCACCGGACTCAAGAAAGCATTTATCAAACATACCTCCACGTAGAATCTCTGCTGCTAGCCCCTTGGGCTTAGCAAAGATGTGACCCATGGGAATCTCGATGATCGCGCCATCATCGAATTCGACTTTCACCGAAAATGACTCGGCGTCTATTGCAATGATCTTTTGTATCTCATTTCCTAGTTTGCTCATCGTAATATTCTACTCCAGTGGCTTGACTCGTTTTGGGGTTCCGTATTGCTCAGCCACATCCCATGCCTTCATAACTTCATTTTGTCGGAGCTTCAGCCATTCCTTGACCAGTTTGTGGGATCTGGGCGGCAGCCGACCGGCAAGGATCCGGCCTGAAGCTATCTCAATTTGTGCCTTGAATTCACTATAAGCCACGTGGATGTGAGGCGGATTGTGATCTCCCTGAAAAACCTTGATTACGATACCGTAGAATGCTGCGATTACTGGCATTTCCCCCAACCCTTGAAAGCTGGGGAACTCCCAGCAAATGAATACATTTTGTTATAATGCAGCCGCGTATTTGAGACATGCAGAGATATCTTCTCTGGTTAAATCAGGTAGTTCAGCAATAATCTGTTCCGGCGTTAATTCAGCAGCAAGAAGTTCCAAGACATCGGTGACACGAATTCTCATGTGTCGAATACATGGGCGTCCTCCGCATTGTTCCAGGTCTATCGTTATCAAGTCTTTCCAATCCGCCATATTTTTCTTGGTCATATCCCGCTACAAGCGCTGATTAGAGTGCTTCGAGACCCCCACCCCTCATTTGACCCTTGTGCAGTATAACTCAAATTCCGGTCAAAAATCGGTCAAAAAACGGGTGTCAACCGGGGTAAAACCATACTAAAAGGTAGACTTTCGAGCAAGTCGTTAATGTTCTAAAAGACCAATCTATACCAATGGATACAACTCAAATCATGACGCAATTTGAGAGGCTTCGTCAAGGTGGCATGGACGGGATGATGTAGTCCAAGTTTCTGTAATCATTGAGTTATCAGCTCTTAGATTTCCGAAAAACGCACATCGCGGCACAAATTCGGACCAAATTTCAAGGCTCTGTTGAGGTCGAAAGATCTTGACAGAGCCTTGTCTTTCTTGGGTTTCACGCTACATCGAGCGGACCTTAAGTAAAATACGCTCCACTATAGTCACTAGAATTTCCTAAAGGCAGTAGTTGCTCACGTAGTGAGTAAGAAAAACTCTCGTATATTATTTTTAAAGTAAGCAATATTAGCATATTAATTAATATGGATAATCCAGTATATCGACTTATCCAATATATTGGGTTATCCATAATATATGGATACTTTATCTTCTTTAAAATTACTTGATGCCGAACTTGAACGCCTCGGTGTTGAACGCCGTTTGTTTATATGCGGCGGTGCAGCTTTGATCCTGATGAAAGTCACCTCACGCTCAACCATGGACATTGATGTTCTTCAGCCAAAAGTAGATCAAACTCTAGATCAGGCGGCAAAACTAGTAGCTAAGAAACTTGGCCTCTCAGACTCTTGGTTAAATAATGGTCCCGAAGATCTTTTGCGATACCTAGATGACCAATGGGAAGCAAACTGTTCAAAGGTGTATGACGGTCACGCATTGCAGGTCTTTGCTCTAGGGCGAAAAGATCTCATCAAGTCAAAACTCTGGGCTGCGTGCGATCGCATGGATGACATCCCTGACATTATTGCACTTAAGCCAACTCAGGAAGAGCTTCAGGAAGCACGCTCCTGGGTTCTGCAAGTCGATGCATCCGAAGTGTGGCCACAGATAGTTGAGAGTTGCCTAAAAGAACTAGAAAGGCGTCGACGCGATGGATAGACACATNNTCTGGGAATCGCCTACAATTGCACTAAGCCAAATTTTTCCGCGGATCCCGAAAAGGCTTTGGTCGAGAGCATCGTATTTCTTAGCGAGGATATTAAGACGCTGAAGCTTGTTCTTAGCTGGTTACAAAACTATGAGGATCTTCTCCACCTAGAACGTCTCAAAGCGCTTCTCAAGATCGCTCCCATGACAACCAAAGCTTGGTTAGGGGGTATTGCCCAGTTTGGAAGCGCGAAACGCTGGGCTCCTATCATCAGAGATTTAGAGGGTATCCAATTAAAAGAAGTCGAAAAAAACGAATTCACTAACCTGCAAATCAAGCGTCTTGGGGCTGATCCCAACTTTAAAAAGTATGGAATCAAAATCCCCATAATCGACCTCACTGGCTTGGAAAAGAAGCTTCTTAGTCGCGAACATGTGTTAGAAAACCATTTTTGGTTACGTCTTCGAGTTCTATTCGGTGCAAATTGGCGAGCCGACATAGCTTGGCAAATGTATCTAGATCCAAATCAAACACCTTACCAGGTGGCAAAAACTCTCGGGTGTAACGCTGAAACAGCCTATCGCAATTGGAAGGCTCTTGAACTAGCGAATGCGAAGGAATTTTTACGCCCTAGAAGGGAGTCGGCATGATCCCCTCAAGAGATTCAAGGGAAATTGGAAGCTCCTCATCGGGGGCTCAACGCTTCTATATGCATTAAGAAGTGCTATATAATTACTGATTATTAGGATGACCGTCGTAAGGATTATCAGAAACCGAACCGGAGGGTTTAATGAATTTACGCTGTGCGCTCCTTCTGCTCTATGTCATCTTTTCGACAACGAAGAGTCCCGCCGAAACGAACCACAGCCTTCACAAGCTCACAAAAGAATCTTGCCTTGTTAATGAGAAAATTGTTAAAGAAGACTTGCTAGAAGGCAAAGTTCTTAGCGGTAGATGTGATTGGCTGCCTTACGATTCCCCGTCGAGTTCTTTCACAGATCCTCATGAACACGATCCCAAACACTTTCAGTACCTTATTCACGTTCCATCCACATTTGACGAACTTCATCCGCAACTCATGAAAACGAGCTTACTCAGCACCTCGGTTATCAATCAAGATCATCGTTACCTATACGGAAACAACAAGTGCGCACTAATTCTCTATGTAAATCCAGAATCTATATATGTTGCTGCCCATGATGATGTTGGCTTGCAAAACAATGTCGTTTCTGTCAACAAGACTTTCCTAAAGAAGCATGGCTTTGATGAGCACATGTCCGATGCAACGATACTTGAAAAACTGAAAGAGATGGAAACATCTAATCCCGAAAAAGATCTGAAAATGGTTCGTTCGATATTCAAATGGGGAAACCAAGTCCCCAGCCATCTTAGCGACCTTTTTGAAAAATGGGGCATTCTCAGCCCTAAAGAAGTATCGAGAAAAAAAAATGACAGAATTAACGAAATTGTCGTCTATGGTGATCATCACAAGGCAGAAAACCCTATTCGTATAGACGGTGTCGCTTGCTATAAGGATGCAGAGGATCTTCTTGATAAGCAGGATTTTGCTTTCGAGGAAAAAATTCCATTCGTTATTTTAGAGCGAAATTTTCAGAACGGAGCAGGGGGCCAAAAGGAAAGCTCAGAAACTTTGCTTACCAAAAGTATTCCTATTCAAGACGGAAAAAACTTTGACCCTTTCACCAAAGAATATAAAGCGAAGTTTTTCCGCAGAGTTAATTTTGATATTGAAAAAGGGGAAGGGAGGCTCAGTTCGGATTTATCTTATCGATTTTCCGACAAATCGATAGAATCTATGAAATCAACAATTCTCTTTCTCATCATCAGCAATGCAAAGGGAGAAACTCTTAATCTAGTTGCTAAGAAATTTCCAAAAGTGACATGGTTGATCGAAGATTTTCAAACCTTTGCGAAAGTTCCTAAACATCTGCATATTCCGGTGTAGTCGCTCACTA
>PLEQ01000393.1:160-4401 GCA_003136475.1 Deltaproteobacteria bacterium | reverse complement strand
GCACTGGAAGCTTCCCAGAATACGAGTTTTTCACTGGCTCTGGCGCTCGCAGTCAACAATCCTTATGCTGCATTTGAACAGGCAGCGGATGCTTTTGTCAGTGAAAATTTGGACCCTCATCTCAGTGCTACGTCCATAGGTTCGGGCGTCCAAATTCAAGGCAATGTAAAAATACGGGACTATCAGTTGAGCGCTGAAGGGGTGCCCTTTTGTTCTAATACCGTCAGTGTTTATGATCGACCTAATCACCAGCTATGGATGACGGGAAAAATTCCGAAGGTGCAAGGCGTGAGCCAAGCTGTTTTTGATAGCATTGCCAGTCTTGTCTATCCTAGCCAGGACTCTGCAGTTTCTTCGATCTATACGAAGCTGCAATTAGAAGGACCTATATCGGCGCAGAAAACCGATGAGTCGTGCCTTATTTTCGAAAGCGGCGCTTTTACTCCCGCCTTAAAAGTGTCCTTTGTAGTGAATCGTAAACCTTATATGGGTCTGGTGACGACCGAAGGCTATTCTTTGGTCGCTTCGGATCCGATTCGTTCTGCGTCACCGNNGGTACAGCTACCGTCGCTGTTAGCGGGGGAACTTCATCGACGAGCGGTTCATCAGAAACAGTGTATGCAACGAAAACTGTGCAATTGACCGGGCTGAGTGCAGGTGGTTCTCTGTGCAGTGCGCAGTTTCAATCCCTTAACCTTTCTGGAAACTCTAGCAGTCCGGTATTAGCACCTTTTGCCTCAAGTCCGACGGAGAATTTTACCTATCCGCAATCGAATCCCGAGTTTTTTGCAGCTACAACTTTTTATAATGCTAGTGCCCATGTCGCATGGTTGCTTAAAAATGGTTATATATCGAAATGGCCGGGACCGCAGGTTGAAATTGTTTTGAATACAACAGATGTCAACGACGATGACAATAATGGCATCAATGATACAGCGGTATACATGCCAAACGGGAATAGCCTCGCCGATCCCCCCCAAATTGAACTTGGGAATGGTGATGGTGTTATCTTGCAAAATCTCTGGACGGATCCTGACGCTGTTCAACACGAAACCGGCCACCACATGGTTTATACTCGGGTTACGGACATCGGAAATTCTATCTCCGTAACGATTCACGAAGGCTATGCGGATGGGCAAGTGCTCTTGCAAAACCAGAGCCCCTGCCTTTGCTCGACAGTGTGTCCGACCGGTGGGGACATCTGCCTATCCAATCAGTGTCTACGTTCGGCAGCCAACAACTTTACCTTTGCAGCCCCAGATTGCCCGGGCGCAGATGGTACCTTGGTGCCCCCACAGTGCTTACCGACCGAAGTTCATCAAAGATCACAGGCTATTTCTGGAATGTTCTGGGATATCAGCCAAGATATCGGCCCGCAAAATGACGGATATAAAAAAGCCCTGCAGTTGGAACTCAGTTCTATCCAGTACCTAACAGCCAGTGCTGAATATGACACCATGCTCGAGGCCATAATTAAAGCTGACGAGGACCTCTTCGACAGCAAGTATCAAAGTTACATACTCCAAGAAATGTGTGCTCGTGGTTTTAATAACGCAGAAAATAGTGAAGGTACCGGCACCTGGATGAGCGGAATCAGTGTTCCTTACACCTGCGCTGCTGGGAGTGGTCTCATTCCTACAGGTGGTGTGACCGACGCTCCTCTCACCAGTGGAGCGGTAAACATCCCGACGACCGCGACCGGTGGTCAATAAGCCCGCAAGAACAGTAATCGCCTATTTATAAAAAATAATAGAGATTTTAAATAAATTCGTGCTTTTTTTAAAGTAAATGCAGGTTTCTACCGAATCCCTAGCAGTGCTTATTGCATAGGGGCGTTTTTGTGAATCTATATATTTTCCTTGCCTTGATCTTAATGGGACCCTTGGGATGCAACCAAACTAAGAGTGCGTCTCCTGCAGATACTGCTGGCAGCAATACTTCTGATCCGATCTGTAGCCAGATGGCGACTGCTGCCACACAGAATACGAGTTTTTCCCTCGCTCTGGCTGGCACGAATACGAATGCTGCCTTTCAACAAGCCGCAAACCAGTTGGTAAATGACAATCTTGATCCGCATGTCACGGCTACACCTGGGTCCGTTCAAACGCAAGGCCAAATAAATTTCATAGACTATCCGTTGAGTATTGAAGGTGTGCCGCTTTGCTCCAATAGAATTACGGTCTATCAGCGGCCACCCAAAGGCAGTCTATCAAAAATGCAGCTATGGATGACAGGCAAACAGCCTTCAGTCCAAGGTGTGAGTCAGGATGTTTTGAGTGGCATTGCAAGCCTCGTCTATCCCACGCAAGACTATGCTGTTTCAAATATATATGCGAAGTTGAAATTACAAGGACCTATCTCTTCGCCGACGGCTGAGCCCTGCATTATTTTTGAAAGTGGAGCCTTTACCCCCGCTCTCAACGTGACCTTTAAAATCAACCGAAGGCAGTATATGGGTACGGTCGTGGCGGAGGGTTATGCTCTTGTGGGGTCTGACACGGTTCGTTCTGCGGCGCCACGCTTTCTGCAAGAGGCTCCGACAACCGTGGGTACAGCAACAGTCGCTACGGGTGTGGCCACGAACGGCTCCTCAGAAAATGTATACGCGACGAAGACTGTGCAGCTTAAGGGGCTTAGCGCGGGTGGGTCGCTATGTAGCACGCAATTTGTTTCGCTGAGTCTTTCAGGCAGCACCAATAATCCTGTTCTGAGTCCCTTTCCGACGAATTCAAACGAGAATTTCACCTTTCCGCAATCGAATCCGCAGTTTTTTGCAGCAACGACTTTTTATAATGCAAGTTCTCATGTGGCTTGGCTTAAAAGCAACGGTTATATATCGGATTGGCCGGGACCTCAGGTTCAAATTGTTTTGGATATGGCTGACTCTAACGACAGTGAGAACAATGGCGTCAACGACGAAGCCGTGTATTTACCTAACGGCAATAGCCTTGCAGATCCCCCGCAAATTGAGCTCGGCAACGGTGATGGGCAGATTCTGAGAAATCTCTGGACGGATCCGGATGCTGTTCAGCATGAAACAGGCCACCATTTGATCTATACGCGTCTGACAGAAATCGGTGATTCCATCGTCGTGACGATCCATGAAGGCTATGCCGATGGCCAAGTTCTCTTGCAAAATGGGAGTCCTTGCCTATGTCCGACAGTTTGCCCACCTGGTGGTAACATTTGTCTGACAAGTCACTGTCTGCGTTCTGCGGCTAATAATTTTACGATGGCTGCACCGGACTGTCCGGGACCGGATGGTACTTTGGTCGCGCCACAGTGTTTGCCGACGGAAGTGCATCAAAGATCGCAAGTTATTTCGGGAATGCTTTGGGACATCGCTCAAGATATTGGTCCACAAAATGATGGTTACAAAATCGCTTTGCAATTGGAGATCAATTCTATCAGNNAACAGCGGATTCGGAATATGATGCCATGCTTGAAGCCCTCATTAAGGCTGACGAGGATCTTTTTGACGGTAAATATCAAAAATATCTTCTCCAAGAAATGTGTGCTCGGGGTTTTGATAGCGCACAGAATCCCAATACTAACGCCTCCTGGATGAGCAAAATCAGTGTTGCCTACACTTGTGCAACTGGCAGTAGTCTCGTGCCCACCGGTGGCATAACCGCAGCGCCTTTGACCAGCGGTGCGGTCAACATACCGACGACTGCGACCGGTGGCCAATAGTCACAGATTCGCGAAACTTTCTGAAAATTGTGAACGTTTACCGGGAGGTGATTCTATTCTCAAGAAGCGTGCGAGCAAATTCTAGAGCGCGGATTTCTGACCAGTGGAGGTCGGCATCTTGGAACCAGACGAAACCGAGATGGCCACCGTTCTCAGGGAATTCTCCAAATATATGAGGATGGGATTTGACGCTATCATNNCGCTCAGCAGGGGATCATCTTGGGCATTTATGAGTAAACAAGGCGTTGTAATCGCAGGAAGCAGCGGTTTGGCGCTGGCCTTTTTGCGATATTCCAAGACACTTTCAAAGCCATAGATGGGTGCCGTATAGACTTCGTCGAATTCTCTCCACGTCTTGACGCGCAAGAGCCGTGGAATATCAATGTAGGGTGCTACTATAGAAGTTTTCGCTGTGATGTCGGCAATCGTTTCCTTCAGGATATGGATCGTGTAAAAGCGGTTGGGTGTGCGATCGACCTTTTCCCCACAGGATACCACCTCGATCGGTGCCGAGAATGCGATGCCGCCCAGTATAGTCGGGCTAGTAT
>PLEQ01000393.1:0-152 GCA_003136475.1 Deltaproteobacteria bacterium | reverse complement strand
CATAGTTGGTGATGAAACGGAGGTCGTCGGTGAACCCGATATGGTAGTTTTTTTCTCGCCAATTTGCAGTTTTACCGCCGCGTCCGCGCATATTCCAGGCTAGGACGCTCCAACCGCGTTCGGAAAAGGCCTTGGTCATACCGCGTACATAG
>PLEQ01000172.1 GCA_003136475.1 Deltaproteobacteria bacterium | reverse complement strand
GGCTGGTGGACTTGCCAAGTATGTTCGACACTTGAAAAGTTTGAACAAATGAAACAGTGCAAAAAGGATGTAGAAATTACATTGGATGACGGCACAGTTATAGAGGCTGTGCTCAAGGTTAGCGAATTCATTGATGAAGACTTCAACGGCGATAAACAGTCCTTGGTCGGCAGTTGGAATGCTACACACAAAGAAGAGCTCGATGACGATCAACAATCTGAGTTCGATGAAAAGATCGAAGAGTTGGTCTTCGACGAGAAGTGGGACTTTGAAAACGCTCCCGAAGTTGACGAGGATGAAGAAGAAGAAAGTCTGGAGGACTAATGGTTTACCTACTATGCTTCGATAAGAAATTCAAACACGCGAAACACTACATTGGGTACGCTGAGAATCAACGCACATTCGAGGCGCGAATGAAGCATCACGCCAAGGGCAGTGGTTCACGGCTCATGGCAGCAATTGCAAAGGCTGGCATCGGTTTTTGTGTGGCGCGAACGTGGCCCGATGGTGATCGTAACTTCGAGCGCAAACTCAAGAATCGCAAGAAGGCCGCAGAGCTTTGCCCACACTGCACCGCTGCGCTCAAGGAAAAGAAACGCCGTGAGAAAGTTTTGGTTCAAGAGAAAGCGGTGATCGAGAAGTTGAACGCGCCGCCTATCGTTTGCCCAGTGGTTAACAAAACCCTCGAGGCCGCTAAAGAATTTGACGCAAGAAACAAAGCTATTACGAGGGAGTATATCGACATGATAAAACGCTCGTCGCCCAATTTTTGTTTGACACCAACTAAACCGGAGGTAGCAAATGCTCAACCCAGTAGCCCAGCCTGTCTTAGTCGATGGGCAAAAATACGGAGTGGTCTGGCAAGACTTTGGCTCGTATTTAAGAGTAAATTTGTATCAAAATGATAAACGTATCTATTCGAGAAAGTTACCGATTTTTGTTGATAAAGGTTTTGGTACAGTGCAATATCTAATCAGGTCTTTTAACCNNCACTAATACTTGCCATGCTAACCGCTTGCGCAGGCCCGATGGGTGACACAGGAGCTACGGGAGCCCCAGGTCCCACAGGTCCAGTAGCGCCGCCACCGCCAGTTACCGCGATTCAGCAAATAGTGAACGCTGAGAACGCTTATCGTCAAACGCTTGGCGAGGCTCCCTTAACCCCAGGCCTATCATGCACAGTTCAGGCCATTGCATCCGGCACCTATCTGTCGAATAGCAGCCCTGGATATACGGCAGCGCAAGCCATTGTAATGACAGGTACCTCTTATTCGTACCTGCTATCATCAGCAATCAATCAGCCAAACGTGGCGGGGATTGCTGGCAATAGCCTTATTGATCCCGAAATCGCGCCTCTATTCCTGAACAACAACTATCGTATTGTTTGCACAGGACAATTAGTTGTGACACAGGATGGGTACTACGGCTTTTCTACATCGAGTGACGATGGTTCGCTGCTTTTCGTGGACGGCACACTGGTTGTGGACAACGACGGAGCACATGGTATTCAGACTGTCAGCGGTACGAAGCTTCTTGAGGCTGCTGTTACCCACACATTTCAGTTACAATACGCTCAGAGTGCTGATGGAAACATTGCCATGATCTTGAACATGAACGGCAGCATATTGCCTGCGGAGAATCTCTATCACTAATGGATAAGCCTATGGTAGTTCCTCATTCAAGACGTTGCTACCATTGCTCTGAAACAGTTTACGCTGGGCCGCTTGTCGGCCCAGTTTTCTGTTCGACACCTTGCTACCATAAGTACCGTTTCCTGCAATCAAGGCTTGCTAAGGTGATAGGATGGATACGTCGTTGACAGTGATTAGAAGTTTGACGGACTACTATAAGTGTCCAAAACTAGTAGAAAATGCACGTTTTGGACCACTATACTGCTCTAAAGTTTGACACAGTCTTATTTCGATACTTGAGTTATTTCGATAAGTTGATAACGGCACGGTATCTGCATAACCAATAGTCAGGAGGCGCGAGTGAACCCACGGAAGAAATACAACCTGATGATCCTCTGGAAGTTGTTCAAATACGTGATGAGCAATCCAGATCAAAGGTTTGGCCAAATCCTGCGCAACACTGGCGTCATTAAAGACTTTATGATGGATAGCGAACATACTCCACGTTGGTCAAACCACTTCAGCGAGGAGCCAAAACAAATGTGGTCGAGAATGAACGAAACGGAGAAAAGATGAAAGCTCTATTTGGTTTTCTGGCAGGCTTAGGTGTACTAGGATACTTGCTAATGGTTTTATGGGTTTTGTTCGCATTGGTTGCGGCGATCTACGGACTATATCTTGCATTATGCGCCTCGATTCTCTTAGGCGTGGTTGTATTCTTAGTAGAACCTTCGCCGCTCATTATCGGCCTTGTTATGATTTTCTTCCACAAGAACCTTGCACAGATGTTAATTGACTTTTTAAACAAATAGGAGACCACATGGCAATCGATCAGTCACTCGTTAAGGGTAAGAAACAAAACAACCGCACAAGCGGTGCTGCAAAGGCCAATAAACTGCGTAAACGCGCAGAGGCAGAAGAGCGTGCTGCGGCCTATGCTAAGGTACCATATGCCGATAAGTTGGCTAAGGCTGGCGCCAAAGAGCGCGCGAAACTTGAAAAGCAAAAAATCGGTCACGGAGGTTAACATGGACGCATTCTGGACATTCCCAGTGATTATAGGCCTGATAGCATTCAGCATCGTTGGTTACAGGATAGCCGAAGGTCTGCTACTAATGCCACAACGCGCGCCGCGCACAGACTTTGAAGTGTTGACTGATGCGGTGACTGAAGAGCTCGAAAGGCTTCATTCAGAGTTGAGTAATTTCAGTGCTGCTGACGAAGGCTATCAGTCAATCGTGAATGAGATCGGACGCCTTAGCCAGAAGTTTGTAAATTTATACGATCAAACTAAGCCAAAAGGAGATTGATATGAAAACATTTGATCAGTTGAATACACAGCAAAAAGAAGACGCCCTTGGAATGGCATTCTATGATCTACTCAATCTGGTGCGTGATGGCATAGTGGAGTTAGAGTTGGTCAATCCAGCGAGTCAGAAAAGGCTAGAATTGATTTTAAGCAAAGGCAGGAAAGAAGAGAAGCCTCGTATAGTTACACTTCGTCTCTTGCATGACAAGTCAATACGCCAAGAGTTAGAGCGTTTGGCATTGGTTGCTGCGCATGGTTCAGAGTACCATGATAACGGTGACGCCGTAAAGGAGGTCGACCATGAAACTATTCAGCGTGTGTCTGGGCAATCGTAGAGGTGACGTAGACGTGATTGGGCATGTTGACGTGCCCAACCAGATCGTGAAGTTCCAAGTCATGGCAAATGGCTTGTTAGTTTGCGAAGGTGATGACTACGACTCAATGCGTGAAGTTGCGTTTGAAATTGTGGCCCTGAATCAGGTCAACAAAGAAGGGATGAACTAATGAATGCCGCCGACTGGGATCTATTCAGAATCCAAGCAATCAAGGCCGCAGGTCTCCGAGGACATCCACAGGCTGATGAGTTCTACTCATGGTGCTGGGAAAGATATGGAGATCAGGGCAAGGACGAGGTTCTCAATGCCCTCTGCGACTTGGCCGAAATCGAATTGGAGCAAGCGTGAGAATTGTTTTTTTTACTGTCCATTCTAATAGCGACTGGATGCGCGCGACCGGCCAGCGATCCTGGTGCATTCAATACGATTGATCCTACGTTCAATCAATACTACGCATCGTTTAGCGCAGCAGAGAATAACGCACAGTTCTATATGCTCATTGCGAAGACTGCCAGAGAACTGGAGTTAAGTTATGAAATTCTATTACGGAATACGAAAGCGCACCACCATACCAGGCTATCGTGAGTGGTACGACGGAGGCTCATGCAGATGGTGTGGGCGTACCGTAGGACCATTCGAAATTGTTTGGTCGCCTGGCAACGACTACAGTGGGCAAATCTCACAGCACCTGTTCGTCCTGTTTANNATGGCACTGGCCATTCATCTTTGTGTGGGGCATCGGCGCTGTAATCGCCATGGCAATACCATGAAAGTATGGGTAGCCGAATTAGACGATGGCTGGAGCATCAGCAAGTTCGAATTGTGCAAGGACAGAGAGCGCGCGATGCACGCCGCAGCCAACATGATGATCCAGATGTTTGGCATGGAAGGCGATGCGTGCGAGGGCGATGAACCGTCTCGTTTTGTAACAATTATAGATCATGGTTGACAGGTCGGACTTACTAAGATACTCTGTGTAAAGGGTTTGGACTACTACCCACAAGGCGCACCAGAGGCTGCGGTCTACGAGAAAGAGGTATTGGAATGAGCACGATTTTTTTACTCCTAGTGATCTATCAGATTAAACACTTCTTGGCTGACTACCCATTGCAGGGCAAATACATGCTTGGCAAATTCAAGGGCGGCACCGATTGGATCATGCCCTTATTCGCACACGCAATGGTTCACGCCGCATTCACGTTCGCCATCTGCTTGTACTTTGCACCGCAGCACGCAGTCTTATTGGCCGCGCTGGACGCAACGATTCACTTTATAATGGACCGCATCAAAGCAAGCCCTAGCATGCTTGGCAGGTTCAAAGCGCTCTCAGCGAATGAGTATCGCGAGATTGCCTATGAGCAAGAGCATTACATTAAAAAATTCCCTGGCACCCAGACATCCCTTAACATGCAAGAGAAATTTAACGAACGCCTTAAATCAAATGTTTTATTCTGGTGGTGCTTAGGCGTCGACCAGATGGTTCATCACCTCACACACTATCTTGTGATCTATTTGATTTTGGTGCTGCCATGAGAAGGCGCGACGCAGTACAGAAGTTGAAGAAGATTATTCAAGATTGGGACGGCTGTATGATCGACACCAAGGCGGCGAGAGAGATTCTTAAGAGGATTGAGAAGGAGATCGGCATGGTACCTGAAGGCAAATGGGTAGATAGTAAATTATTCGGCCAGGTATTTAAGAATGAGTGGGACAAATGAAAGTAGCATTCTACCCAGGCAGTTTCAATCCGTGGCACGATGGGCACGACGACGTACTAGACAAGGCTCGAAAGCTCTTCGATAAGGTTGTTGTTCTACAAATGAGTAACGCTGACAAGCAGCCTGTAAAGAGTGATATTGACCTGAATACTTACTTCAAGGGCGTCAGGAACGTTGAATACATCCACCGAATGGATATGTCAATCATCAAGGCAATCGGCAACTATATATTGGGCGAGGACATAAACTCAAATCAGCAGTATGCGATCATTCGTGGGCTGCGAAACGAGAAGGATTTTTGTGAAGAGCAAATCCTCACCTACTGGTACGAAGACCTTGGCCTAAAGATGCCTGTCTTCCATATCATAGCGGACAGGAAACTGGTTCACATTTCAAGTAGCGCAATTAAAGCAGCAAACAAATACGTGGAGAAGTTATGAGCGATGCAGTAGAAGACGCAAAAGAATGGGTTGAAGCCAATAATAAGTACAAGGAGGACAAGACTCCGAAGGCGCTCACCAAGGCCAGCACTCCCTCAAAGTCCAAGAAGGACGAGGACGAGGACGTAAGGGAGCCAGAGGAAAATTGCCAGTACGCAATTTATGGTCGTGGCTACACCGCTACGGCGTCAACGGTTCAAAAGTTGCCATCTGGATGCTATGACATCAATTCCGATCCGCGATGCGTTTATGTGACGCCAACCGCAAGACCAAGTGGTCTGCTACNNGCGCTCTGACCAAGTGATTCAGGTGATCGAGAACTTCTGGGCATCAGAGGCAGATTACAAAGAAGGCAACGAGTTCGTCATTGGTGGAGCGGCCTACAAGGCTGGAATCATGATCTACGGACCTCCTGGAACCGGAAAGAGCTGTACGATCAAGATCGTTTCCAACAAAATGGTCGATAGAGGCGGAACCGTGTTCTACGCCAGCGCACACCCAGCACAAGTCTTTAGTTTCTTGCAAGACTTTGCGTCGGTCGAGCGTGACCGTAAGTGTATTGTGATCTTAGAGGATTTCGATTCGCTGATTGCGAACTATGGCGAAGCGCTTTACCTAGATATGCTGGACAGCGCACGGTCAATTGACAACGTACTGTTCATTGCCACGACGAACTATCCAGAGAGACTTGATCCACGCATCTACAACCGACCTGGACGTTTCAGCCATGTAATCAAAATTGGCTATCCAACTCCGGCAGCACGTAGAGCTTATCTCAAGGCAATACTCAAGAACCACAGAGATGTTGACTACATAGTTGACAGCACTGGTGGCTTCTCAATCGATCATTTGACCGCGCTTGTAAACGCGGTGTATCGTGAAAAGAAGAAGATGGCTGACGAGATTGCTCGTCTTCGCACCTTGTTCAACGTCCCTAAGTCTGAGGAAAGATCCTTGGGCATTGGGGCCAATTTAGAGGAGAGAATATGATGAAGCACCTATTGAAATGGATTGGAGTCAGACAAAAAGATATACCAGTCCAAGAACCAA
>PLEQ01000255.1 GCA_003136475.1 Deltaproteobacteria bacterium | reverse complement strand
TCTACACTGAATCCAAGGGCCAAGCCTTGAAAGTCTCACTGGTTAAACCAGTGGCTTACCTATCAACGAGTTATTGATATCCGACCACAGTTGCCAAATGTGTTGGCGGGAAATACCCTGCGCACGAATTCTATAAGTCTCTTGTTTTAGCCCCATATCCGCCTCCCAAAGCTGCTAGCAATTAGTAAGCATACATACTAAATGCTCTCATTGCAAGAATTTTTTTAATTTTTGGCCGAGGGAAAGGGCAAAAATCTATTCATCCGCCCCCCACGAGACAGTCCGGCCATTTTCAACCTTTCCTCTACTAAAATTCTCACATTGAGATCCCTACACTTATTTCGGAAGTCCAATCTTAAATTCAATCGAGGTAAAGAGCATGCTAAAATATGCATTTCTGATTCTGTTAAATATTACTTCTTTTGCTAAAGCTGATGAGAGAGATAAATGTATTCTTTGCCAAGAAAATTTTGGAGAGAAGTCCCGTCCAAAAGATAACCCGCACCAGGAATGCTTCCTTCACTACATAGAAACTAAGATCCATGAAGGATACTATGAGATTCCTATCTGCCTACGCCCAGATTTGGATTCAACTACAGAGCCAGAATTCTATGATCAAGACAAGATTATTTATTTACTTCAGCGTAGCCAAAGATCAGACTTGCTCGTTCTCTTACTACGGAATAAGGTTCGGCTGAAATCTCACAAAACATCTAGGTTCAAAAGAAAATTTAAATCCTTGAAAGCGCTGATTGGTGAGCGACTATAAGTGTTCAAACTTCTTTAGCATCTTAGATGCGAATCCCCATCAGGGTCTTTTTTAATTTCCCAGATCGCCCCACACACTGCCTTAATGAAAAAGCTGTCATGGCTTACCAACAACAAGGCTAGATTGCTTGCGGCAAGCGCTTGCTCGAGGTTTTGTATGGAGGCTAAGTCGAGATGGTTCGTAGGTTCATCGAGCACAAGAAGTTCGAGATTGCGTACGATCGCGAGGGCGATGGCAAGCTTGCGTACTTCGCCTGACGAGAATGAGCGGCTCTTGAGAATCTGCGTTGCATCGGAACCCAGACGCGCAATGATCTGTAAACATCGCGAGAGATCGGGTGCCTTGAGTTCATGAAAATCTTTCAGAAGGCTCTGTGTAGCGTTGACATCCATTTCTTGGCGGAGATAGTAGAAGCGTTGGGCCTTGAGAATACCTTTCTCTAAGAAATAATTGAGCAAGCTCGTCTTGCCCACACCGTTGCAACCCATAAGCCCGATCTTTTCCGAAGAACGCAGGACAAGCTCCGGCAAGAACAGTTTTTTGCCAGTGGGGAGAGGAATGTCGCTAAGCTCACTATGCAGTAGCGTACGTGAAGGTTGCGCGATGTCATTGAAAAAAATCGCACCTGAATAATCTTTGCTGACGGGCAAGGCACTTATCTCGCTTTGCATTTTGCTGAGGCGGTGTTCAAGATTGAGCTTTTTCTGACCCAAGCTTGCATCTTTACCACTAAGTCGCGCGCCGTCAATTTTAGCTTTGGCATCGTGGTCTTTATGAGAAAGGTGAAGTTTAGATAATTTTTTTTTCGAACCCTGTTGGATCGTATGCAGTCGTGCCAGCTCCTGGTCAAGTGAGGCGGAGCGACTTGCGAGAGTTGCCTTTTGTTTGCGAATCGATTGAGTCTGGGCCAAGAGTTGCGCATGAGCAGTGTCATAGCCACCCGCGTAAACTTCCTGAGTACTACCCACAAAAAAAAGACATTGATAGCAAAGCGTATTCAGCAGCTCACGATCGTGACTCACGATAACGCCAATTCCTTTAAAACGTTTCAATGCGGCGATAATAACCGTGCGATTGTGCGCGTCCAAATGATTGGTCGGTTCGTCGATAAGTAGCACGTCAGGCTCTTTCCACAGAATACAAGCGAGTTGAGTACGCTTCTGCTCACCTTGACTAAGCTCGTGCCAATTTCGGTCAGTCAAACTATGAAGGTCAAAAGCACTGCGTGCCGCAAGGGCTCTTGGCTCATAGCTCGTCAAAAAGGCCGCATAGTCCTCGGGTGCAGTAAGCGTCTCCNNGAGAGCCGCTGCTTGCTTGCAAGTCTCCGGCTAGAAGCTTGAGCAAAGTAGATTTTCCACAACCGTTGGCGCCAACAAGACCCGTCCAACCCGAGGAAAAACTCATACTGAGATTGGTGAAAGTTGTTTTTTCGGACATATCATAGCCGAATGAGACGGCATCGAGGGTCAAAGTCTTCACAAAAATCTACCTAGCAACCACAAAGTCGCTTGCAAAGTGTGATGAGAACAAGAACTTCACTTTTTAGGTAGTTTAAGACTTCATCGACGGGTCTCTTCTATAAGTCGCAGCTTAGAAAGCTATTTCAGAAAAATAGCGAAACTCGACCTCTCTTGTCAAGTCTGTACTTTAGCTGTGCGCAGCCCTATCGACCTGGATTAGGTACTGCCACACTCTGCACCGGGGGACTGCACTTTTTTTATGGGAAACTAGCGAGTCTCCGCTAATGCCAAGGATCTTAAGTTTTTCTACTAATGTTGAATCGTAAATCAGAGAAAAGAATTGCGATTGATCTAGTTTCAAGAGAGTCGAAACGGGTATGTTAAGATCCGATGAAAGCTTGCTAATTTGTGTTTCTTGAGAGAATAAGGCACCAGCAGATGGATAAGTTCCGAGCCTATCGATCGCGATGCCAAATTTTCTATACTTTGCGAGGAGTTCTCGGGCGTTTTCCGAGTTTTCACTGACTGCCATCTGTGGCTCATTTAATATCCAAGAGTCCTTTATTTTATGTTTATTGATATACTTTGCAAGGGACTTACGATGCAAGGCGAGCCTTTCCAGATCTCCAACAGCTAATACTGTCTCTATAGAAAAAACGTTGTGAGTGTCATGGATAAATTCATGGATGTAGCGGGGGAGAATTTTTATCTTGCCGACGCATGATGATATGTCTGATGAGAATAGGTTACGACAGCCAGGGGTGAATGTGCATGACTGGTACGTTTTTATCAAATGGCACGAAAGATCTTCGGCATGAAGCGTCGTAGATAGGCCAAGCAGAACTAAAAAACCCATAGCCAAGCGATAGATCATAGCTTTCCCCCTGTGTAGATCGGCGGATCTCGCTTCGGCAGAAAAAGACGTTTTAATAAAGCAAAGGTAGATTTTATAGCGTGATTTTAGGGGGATTGTCAGGGAATTTTAGCTAGCGACCAAATGCCGTGTCGGAGCTCAAAGCTCCTCTTTGGGAATTCCCTCGTGTGCCGTGGACGGACCAAAAATTTTCTCGTAAATCCAAGAGTAGCTTGTGCTCGCTTTTTCTACTACTTTTTGTCCTAACGGAATCCCAAAATTATCAAGAACAAGAGACGACATTTGCATTGCGGACATAGCGACACTGAAAGTCGTGAATAAATTTTGAACGATTTGCATACCATGACTCGTAGTATCGACACCCTGCAAATAGTGAGCTGATGTGTACCTATAGTACATCAAAGCTGTTATGCCTCCGACCACAACCGGAGTCAAGGAACTCAGCAAACTCTGATCTTTTTCAGCCTCTTTTCCCTCGGAAGCATAGGCATTATAATACTGGAGAAAGTCAGAAGCTATCGACATAACAACTGGGTTCACAAAAGCGCTCGGGCCCGCGAGCATCAAAGTCCCTGACAATAACATCGCATTAAGCCCAGTGCTTAAAGCTGTAAACGCAACGTTCACCCCCATAGACGGACCAAACCGAGTCGCAAAATCCCAAACGCTTCGTTCTTCAGAAGGAGGAAGGTCCTTTGGGCTTGTGCTGGGACGAAAGGCCCGGCCGATACCATAACCGAGTGTTGCGAGACCAGCTGCTTTAAGAACAGAAGCCGTAGTCGCAGAATTCTGACCACCATAAGCCTGAGAAAGTGCTGTCGCAAAATAAGCAGCTCCCCACGCAAGTTCATGGTTTTGAGTTGCATCCTCAATAGTTTCCTTCGCCACTACGCTATCAATGCCTGGGGTCATGAGCAAGAGATAGCCAAGACCAGCGCGACTAGTGATAACCTGAGACGCAAAGTACCCACCTAAAAGTGCGCTTTGTTTGAGGAAGGGAACCTCAATGCGGGGAGCTTTTTCCATTGGCCCAGGTTTTTTCTCTTCAGCAATTCCATCTTTATTCTCCCCTTTAGTACGACGAAGCTCTTCCGCATCAGCCTCGCGTTTGGCTACCATCTTTTTAGGTTCGATGACGTTTTTAATTTTTTTTATGTGTTCTTCTTCAAATTCACCGCTAACCTCGTAGACTTTTCCTCCCGAAACGATTTGAGATCTACCACCTTCACCGTCAAGAATCAAAATGTCCGGCAAATCGTTCTTTTTTGCAAGCGTGCTACTTCCTGTTGCCGAATCGCCACCTTCGAGAGCCTTTGGGGTCCCAGTACCCGATGCGAGTCCTTCCAGAGGTACCTTAACTTCTTGGACAACACCACCTCGTTTGGCGGCACGCATCGCGCTATTTAATTCGACTGCTAGATCTTTTCGATCATCCGGACTAAGCCTCGCAAAATTTTCTCCAATAGCTTGCGTCAATTCTCCGCCTTGCTTATGGATCATTAGAACCGGAATTACGGTGTCTGAGTTTGAACGGAGCACTGCAATATGTTTTAAAAATCCCTCTTCCTGCATAATATTAAGGATCTCGTGTAATGCTTCAGCATTACCTCTAAGCGCTGCACTTTCAAGAAGATTGGCCTGGAAAGCTGTTTGCAGTTCCATTGGGTTCATTTGTTTACCCAAATTGTTCTTCATGATTCCGTAGGCTCTTCTAAATCCTTCCTTATTAAAGAGGTCAGGATTTTGAACCATGTGGCCCAAAACACTAACACCATCTCCCAAAGGATCTCTATAAAAATCGTAAGTCTCGGAGTTTTTGCCTTCGCCATCGTACAAATCGACCTTCATTTTTGCGGCTATTGTATCTGCGGTTTTATCAAGACCATGCACGACCGCTTCCCCAAGAAATCGGTTCTGCTCAAGACTTTTTTCGTCCATGCGCGATGCAAGAGAATTAGCCAAAGCATCATCATTCTTTCGAATAGCAATTTCCAGTGGCAAAATACCTGCAGGATCTATCAAATTCGGATCAACAGCGCCTTTATCAACCATTTTTAAGGGGATAGATTTTGGGTTACTGCCTNNAAAGCTTGGTTATCAGCAATTTTTAGAACGTCGGGAACATCCACATATTTTTGAAATACATCCGCTGCAGCAACTTTGTCTGCTCCATCGTCTGCATTCCTGACTACGTGAAGGGCAACATCGAGCGGATATTTTCCGGCCTTATTAATAGTGCCATAAGTTGCAATAGGTACTTCCTTACCATGCTCGTCGACGATCGCCCTTAGCCCTGGACTGATTGCAGTATGATGGAGAACCGTATCTCCATGAACGTCTTGTGTAGACAGCAAAGCGGCATCACCGTTTTTCAGAGCTGCTACGATCAACTCCTGTTTATCCGATGCCAGAACATCCTGAAAAAGATTTTGACGATCGTTCGGATTCAGAGCATCCGGACGATGGCCATCATTTTTCATGTCGGCACCCTTCTCGATCAGGCGTTGTGCGATTTCATTGCGTTGACCAACATTTTTATCATTTGAGTCCAAGGCCACACCCAAAGGACGTTCGCCCGCATTATTCTCTTTGTCTATACGAATACCAGCGGCTTCTGCTCTATCTATCATGACGTGCGCAACATTTTTACCCTCACGTATAGCATCATGCAGTTGCCCGTTATCTATATCGAGGCCGAAATAACCACCGACATAAGGTACTTTCTTAAAAAGAGATGCGAAGGAAATTGCCATATCGAGCGCAGCCGGCTTATCATTCGCTANNATTGGCTAAAAGCTTGTTGGCAAAGGGGATGACCGCATACGGAATCGCACTGACGACGGCTCCTTGAACAGCTTTCGCCCCCGTGTAAACGGTATAAGCCGTGCCCACCGCAATGAAGATGGCACCGCCTGCGATAATGATCGGAGGCAAACCCGCTACTGTGGTCACTGCAGCTGCGCCAGCAACGGCAAGACGTGCCACTCCGAGACCTTCGACGGCCTCAGCTCTTTGCACGGGAATAAGAACCAAACCGACAGTTAAAACTGCGATGAGTATGGTTTTTAGGAATTTCATAGTCTTTTCCTTTNNGGATAGATCCTTTGCAGATTTTAAATTTTTCTAAGGACATCGATGGATACCAATATCTGCCTTTAAAAGCGAGCTATTGAAGAGATGGTAATTTTTACAAAATGAAATTTCGTCGAGATTCTTCAAAACGAAGCGCAAATAAGTTCAGGCAGTTCCGAAACAGCCTTTATGACAAAAGCAGGACTAGGAAATTTGGCTGGCAACAAATGATCATGGGGGTTTACCCAGCAGAAGTCTATTTCAGCATTCAACGCACCTTGGAAATCACTGCTTAGAGAGTCCCCTACCATAAGAACTTCAGCAGCAACTAAACCGCAGCTCTCGAGTGCGAGCTCAAAAATTTTGGGATGGGGTTTCGATATTCCAATTTCCTCAGAAATCAGGTAGATGCTGGCAAGCTCGCCCAAATTCAACAGCTGGAACTTGCCTCTTTGCACGCTCGTTAAACCGTTCGTTAGGATAGCAATTTGAAAAGTCTCTTTCAAAGTTTGCAACGATTCTCTAGCACCCAATAACCAAGTTGCATTTTGAACAAGACAATTCTCATAAAAATTCGCCTGTTCCATTGGGGNNGTACTTTTCATTTACCCACTCAAATCTTCGCGTTCTCATCTCGGCCGGACCTATGTGCCCCGATTCAATAGCTTCCCAAAGCTTGCGATTGGCTGAATGAAAGGCCATTTGAAACTCATCCCACGGCACATGCAACTCGTAAAAGAACTTATAGATCACCTGCAAGCTCTTGCGTTCCGCTGTTTTGAAATCAAGAAGCGTGTCATCAAGATCGAAGAAAAGTGCGCGATATTGCTTTACCATCGCTGCTCCAAAGGGTTGAGTTTAAAAATGTTGAGAAAACACGGAGAATCAGCTCATTCGTGTCGAGCTGAGTTGAGTTGCTACTAGAAAGAGGTCCCCAAGGTGCGGTCGACAATCCAAGCGCTCGCTCAGCTCGGTCATAAGAGTCCCAAGAAAGTGGATATTCTTCGGGAAAATCTCGACGGCATGAGCCCGAAAAAACACCGACGCATCCAAACGGGGGCCCGGATGCAGGTGAAAGTGAATCTCACGTATACATTTCGCATCGGAGTCGACAGTATGCGACGCGTAAGCATTATTAGCAATGGTAATGACGGCACGTTTGCTTTGTGGAAAACGATTGAGACAGTCCACAACATTAACGATTTTGTCGCCCATTCCTAACGAATAATCGCCCTGAGGACCACCCCGTTGCGAGGAGAAACAAGCAATGTCTGTGGGATGCAGAGCTTTTCCGAGGTTCTTGCGCGAATAAGCCTCTAAAACCTCACGTGGAAAGAGCTCGGTCTCCAAGAGAAAGTCGGCCATCCTCACGATGCAATGAAAATTATAGATCGTATCCTGGCCTGCCGTTGCTTCTTGCATCCGTAAAAAGACTGCTTTGGGAGTCAGTGCTGCCATCATTTTAAAATAGACCTCCTCCTTGGCGGAGTTCACGTAGCTGAGCCGGCCACAGAGTTTTATAGAATGTGCTCAGGTGCTCCATTCCTTCGGAACTGCTCATCGCTCTTACAAAGCCAGGATTCACAAGGTCCGCCAGTTCGCCGTAGTCAGCTGAGTCTACCGGCTGCATGCGCACAAAATGATAGGGATAAACATCAAAACAACGGAAGCCTAACATCTCACGTGGCTTCGGCAGCTCTAGAACGGAATGTCGAAAACGCACGTTATCAAAAATCAATAAATCACCCGGGCGCGAGAGCGGTGTAAACGTTTCATGAGTGTTCGTGTCACGCAGATGCGTCCCTTGAGGAAAACCTGTGTTTTCGTTCGTCAAGGTATAGACAAAGACATAGCGTGGAAGAAGGCCTTCAACCAACTCAAATTCATACGGCCCCTTTCTTATGTAACGCGAATAGTGGCCATCAAAATGCTCAGCCACCAATTTACTCTTCCCAAGGTAGCGCTGAAAATTCAGCATAGAGCGAGCAGAGTCCGGCACTGACTTCCCAAGTATTTCCCCCAAAATCGCGTTATGTCCGTGCAGCAGTTCTCGCAGCGCCTCGGTCAGTATCGGCACAGTGGGTAGTTGGGCTTCTCCTAATGCGCACATCATTGCATGGGAAACCCGGGTCTCCGTAGCATCTGAAAAAAGAACGGCCCCCGTGTCAAGATTGGAGTCTGTATAGTACTCACGCTCCATGAGACGTATCGACGCAATGAGGCTATCAATAGTTGAGGAATCCAAAAATTCGGGAATACGCGTAAAACCGCTGTCTCGAATAATCTCCGCCACTGCATCAAACTCTAGTGTCACCATACCAAACTCCCATTGCCACTTACAAATAAGTTTAGTTTCCAAAAATTCATTCAAACTCGGAGTGCATACCTAGCAAATCAAAGAATTTAAGTAACGAAAAAAAATGAGCTACCTTGCGCGCAGGATTCTAGCCCAACACCCAAGGAGGCATTCGTGAGTTTCAAAGAGCGCAGACAGAATACTAAAAACCTGAGCGTATATACTAGCGCCAGTGTTTTGTATATTTGAAAAATTCAGGCTGGGTATGAATTTCTTGCCAGAAGATTTTTGTATTCTAAGGCAGTTTAAATGTTTGAACCCTCGAATTGCTATCTAATGTCTGCCGATGACAAGCGATTTCGGAATAGATCTGAGTTGCTTGTTCTGCATCTGCCTTTTTCTCATCTTCCATCATAATATCAGACCAATCACAATGCGACTTTGTGTTGTCGTTAGCATTCTCCTTCAAATCACAGGTATGAAGTTTTGTCGCTTTGGCATCTGCCGAAGTTATCTTTCTAAGTTTGAATGTCTGGTGATCATCAAAATCTTTTTCTCGGCAGAAATAGTCCGCAATTTTTTGGATAGCACTCTCATCGCAATCTCCAGACTTCGGACAGGCGCTGACATGAAGAGTTATGGGCTTTTTATTAGAAGAAGTGTAGGCTGTTCGAGTGGTATTACCGTGCGCACAGGACAGAGAGACCAGTAAGACAAGGAGGACAAGATTCATAGAAACTCCACGAACGGATAAGGATTACTCTCGTATCATAGCATATCTTCCAGCGATTTCAGAAACGCGGTATGCATACTACCGAGGTGTCGCGAGTTCTATGGTCTTTTTATTTTGAAATTGCTAAAGTGCTGCAGTAAACTTAAGAATGTCGGATATTTGATAGGGAACTTAAGTTTTTTTTCCAAGTCTCCGATCCGTAGAGGAGTGTCCGTGGCTATCGGGCAAGACTGTGGTATTTTTTTGAAAGAATGTTTGACTCCTCAGGAGATAAAGTATGAGTAAGAAGCTAGTCCTTTCCCTAGTCGTTGCAGTTTTTGCGGTTGGAGCTGTTGTCCTAGTGCTTGCTAAGAACAAACATTCTGAAAGCAGTATGGAAGTAGCTGAAAGTCCTTCCGAAGTGACTTTCCACAAAGAGCTTGATAAAAAGACCGAGGTCTTCCTTGCGGAAAGGGCTAGCAAAGATGATAGCGAGCAAGTAAAGAAGAAATTATTCACGCAATTTGTCGACGGGCCTTTGATCGAGTCCGAATTTGCTGCCTTGCACTCGATGCTGGATGCCCAGATCGCAAAAATTGAGACGCTCGAGATTCCTCAAGAGAAGAGAAATGTTCTCGCACAAGCGTTTAAAAATGTCTTTGATGCAGGCGCAATCTATGACTCTTATTTGAAAAATCTCTATGAGCAATTTTCCGCAGATGAGTTGAAGGAGCTGAATGAGGTCTATTCCAATGCTGGGGTTAGCAAAACTGTCGCAGCTATGCAGCATCTTCGTACCAAAGAAGGGCAAAGCGAATTTGCGGACTACTTAAAAGACCTTCCAAACAAACCTTTGTCGGACCAAAGAAAAGAACAACTTACCAAGTTCGATGAAGTTACGGGCATGACTGCCAACTCAGCTAAACTGGTCAATCAAGTTATGGGCTTGATGCACGATGCCATCGGTCCGACATCGAAAAATATGACCGAAGAGCAGAAAAAGGCGCAAGAAGCCGATAAAAAAATGTTGGAAGACTACATGACGACAAAAGTTCATGAAGGTGTAATGCTAACGCTAGCCAAAGCTCATGACGGAATCAGCGATCAAGAAATGGCTGAAATTCTAACTCTTCGCAGCAAACCTTCAGCAATTAAGGAAGGCAAAGTTCGCATTGACAATATCACTCAGTTTATTTCCTCCGCCAAGGCGAAACAGAGCTACGAAACGATCATGAACACGACACCAAACTAGCAAAAAAGCCACTCATCTATAAAACTTGGCAAGAGATTCTCATGTCATTACTTAGCAAAACTCTTTTCTTAGCAACTGCAGGAAGCTCTCTTTCTATCGCAATCATTGCTTCCACCAGCTACGGAAGTGATCTGCAGATAAAAGACGGCACCGTGCAGATGTCAAAACCTGCCCGGGTGCGTATAACTCCCCATAAAATCGAACTTATTAGCAAGAGTCGTCAGCACGAACTCTTGCATGAGCTTGAAACCTATTCTATTGAAAGTACAAAACGGAAGATAAATGAAGGCTTATTAAAACAACTCAATTTTCAGGCGCCCTCGCCATTATCAGATATATTCTTGTTAGGCACTCATAACTCCTACAACAGCACCTCCTATGGCATTAAAAGTCTCCTTGCTGAGCAAACCTTGACCATAAAACAACAGCTTGATCTGGGCGTTCGCTTTCTTATGTTGGATGTCAAAGACTGTAGTGGTGAATTGTATGCTGTTCATAAATTTTGTTTATCGAAATTGACAAATGCCGGAAAGTTCGAAGAATTTATTCAGGAAATTCGTGATTGGATGGACCAGCATCGGGACGAATCTTTACTTATTGATATCGAAAATAGAAATTCACAAAAGTATGACGAAAAACTGGTGTCCATTATCCGCGACACTATGGGATCCTATCTTTATAGAACGCAGTCGCTCATTAAGTATCCTCCCCTAAATAAAATCAGAGGACATGCGCTCTTTTTTCTAGAGTTCTTTCGCGATAATGAAAAGGACAACGTCGCTTTAAACGAAACTTTCTTTCGGTACTCTGCCCCCAATGAGACCTCGAACATTTCGCATGATCTTTTGTATCGCTATACGTTCTATCCAAGATACCCAAACAACTTGGTGAACCAATTTAGAAATCATAAATATACACCGCAAGAATTCAAAGAAAAAAATGACCATGGACTTCTAGTACTCTTCGAAGGGACAAACCTTACCATACGCCCCAGCACCTATGGCGTTTCCGTAAAAGATATCAGTGAGATGATGTATTCCGGGGTCAACATCGTTTCCCTCGATACTATAGACGAATCGAAAGTGTCTCTTGAGAAACTGCTAGCGAGCATTTGGACTTTCGACCCCTTTTCAATGGATCTCAACAGCCAGGATTGCACGCTAATCGACCCTTCAACCTGGCTGTGGAAACATGCAAGCTGTAGCGAATCTAAGCCGGTCGCTTGTTTCAACCACCTGCATGGAACCTGGAGTATCACGCCAAAGATTCATCCAGCTAGCCAGGCAGCGGAAGCTTGCAAGGCTATCGGTGCTGAGTTCATGAAACCACACACACCTACAGATATCACCGAAATTTCTCCCTTTAAAGAGACCTGGATCAACGCACAGGACTAGATCTCACTCTCTAAGGAAGCCCTTTGTTTCTGCCGAAAGAGAACGTACGACGAATAGAGGCAGAACCATGCTATACCGACAACATTGTGTCACCAATTGTGTCATCGGTGCCACGCTTGAACTCAGCAGCTTCTATGCTCATTGGGGTGGGTGGGAGATGCGTTTGACTTTTGCCGGTGCTTTTTTGCTCGCTACATTTTGGCTCAGTCCCGATCTCGACTTGCACCATAGCAGCCCTAGTCGCAATTGGCTTATTTTTAGAAAACTTTGGTGGCCTTATAGCAAGATCTTTCGCCACCGAGGTTGGAGTCATTTTCCAGTGCTCGGCTCCCTAACACGCCTGAGTTATCTATGTACGCTCCTTGTGGGATTGATGCTTTGTAAAGATGTCTTCGCCGGTGAGATCTCCCTATCCCATCTCGTCCATTCGGGGCATGAGAGTTTGCAAGCCCTACTCTCTGTTGTCAGTCAGCATCCGGAACTGGCGTGGACTGCGTTTTTTGCAGTCATCGTTTCGGACTTAGCCCATGCCGTGGGGGATTTTCTGTGGCCGGGGAAACTTTTTTGAGACCAAGACCTACCGAGCTTCTCCTCTTTCCTTTTTCCTGAACATTAGCGATCGGGAGAGTCTACTAAAAAATTAGTAGACTCTCCTAAAAACATAGTATAGTCTAAAAACTAACCAATCGAGAAGACCATGACCCATAAACGAGACATCAGCAGCGATCGTCTGCTTACCGAAGTCGAATTAGAACTTATGACTGTGATTTGGAATTTGGGAAAGGCGACAGTTAAGGAAGTCAGTTCCCAGCTGCCGAAAGATCGAAACCTAGCTTATACGACAGTAGCGACGNNTTGAAAAATTTAGAACACACAGGTCGGAGAAAAAAGTGAACTGCTTGATGCCTTTTATCGAAGGGTTTCTCACGATCCATGGTTTACTAGCGATCAGTTCCTTGCTGATGGGTGGACGCTGGCTCTTGCAGCAACCTTCTCTCAAGCTCCGCTTAGCACGTCTGGTGTTTGCTAGTTGCATACTCTCGCCAGCGGCTGTCCACTTGGTGAAGCAAGCTGATAGACCCATCTTAGGCAAGTTCGTTTCGTTAGATGCTTTGAGCGATTACACTCATAAGCCATTTGTAAACAGCCACGCTCGGACAGCAGCCGCTATGTCCGTCAAGCCGATTCAAGATTTTGAAAAAATCGACTATCGCTTCCTCCTTCTCATCGTACTGGTTTTTGGCATCTTATATCAAGGACGTCGCTTACTAAAAGATCTGCGAAAGATCCAAGCGATTTTAAGCACAACTCAAACTTACCGCACCAAGGGTAGACTTTCGGTGCAAGTCTCCGACCGTTGTCTCATCCCCTTTTCAACGCGTTTCTTAGGAAGAGCGTATATCATTTTACCGGTCTCACTCGTGAACTACCCGCCCCTAAAAGG
>PLEQ01000413.1:4527-9738 GCA_003136475.1 Deltaproteobacteria bacterium | reverse complement strand
CTGCTCACAGTTCGGAAGCGCATCGGAACGATCCGACAGAGCTGCTAAAAAATCAAAGGGCACACTCAAAATTGCCAAACGTCCGTCATAAACAAAACCGTACCAAACCTGTCCTCGACACGAAGGCAGAGCATTGAGCAGATAAAAACTGCGCATCAGTTCATGATCAGGAGGAATGGCTTGCCAATGCGCCTCGGGATTTTCTTCACCGAACGTACCTACGGTTAGTNNTGTAAAACCAAAAAGCCACCGCGCTTGAGCCAATAACGAAAAGCGTCTTTAAGGGAGCCATCTTTGTTGATCGCAAGATCATGATCGCGCACCCAGTACCACGGCTCCATCAAGTTTGTGGGCTGCAGAGTTTGGTAGTCGATCGTGTCGACAAATTCCAAACTCGTACGGAGGGGAATTTCTTTGATCAAAGTTTCCAGACTCGCGTCGTAGCGGGCTCCGAGCACGGGCACCACGATTTCACCATAGAGTGATGGGGCTTTCCCAATAAAAAAAGTCATACCAACGATGAGCGGAAGCACGAGCGGCCGCAAAAGACGCGAGCGGCGACGCCAGTTCCACAGCATTTCCACAAGCATGAGCAAGACAATGCCACTCACACATAGGTGCAACCAGAAACGGGGATCGTAATCTTCTTTTTGAAAACGCGAATCCACCGCATTTAAATGCTCGGAAGCCGCTGCCCACGTCGGTGCCAAATCAGAACTCGGTAAAGACACCAAGGTACTGGCTCCGATCGGCACATTGCTTTCGAGAATAGAGCTCGGAAATTTCCCATCGACCCAAGCTGCTAGCTGGCTAAGATCACTCACACGGGGCCAGTCAGAAAAAGTCTTCTTGGTGAAGGAACTTTCCTGAATAAGCCCATGCCAAACCAAAAGGTCCTTAATCAAAAGCGGAAATAACGCATGATCGAGGCCAAGTTGACGACTAGGCTTCAACGGAATTGTAAAAGCTGCAACGGACATCCCCGTGTCCGGATCCTCTTTGAACCAACCTATAGAACCCCGGGCACTTGAAATTTTACCACCGAGCCGGGCCACTCCCCACGCAGCCATGAGTTCACCCAAAGATTGACGATCGCTGATAGTCTGGCACGGGGATTTTTCCGAAAGATCCTTGCTGGCTTTGCTGATTACAAGTTTTTCGAAGCATGTACAAAGGCCACGGAACGATCCCGTGGCTTGTGCGGGCATCAACCAAATCAACGGGGCTTTTTCCAGACGACTTTTTTGAAGACGAGCCTGCCCAAGTTGATTGCGCAAAGTTAAGGGACACGTTTGAGAAAGCGCTAAGCTTTCGTCGATCGCCAGTACCCAAAATGGAAAACTTTTGCTATCCAAACTCGCTTCCCAGCGATCGACACGTTGCGGTATAAAACCAAAAGTTTCCAGTGCCGTACTCAATTGGTAGAACACGTCTTCCAGCTGGCGCTCGCCGGACGGCTCCCCGACCAATAACGCATCTTGACGCAGACCTTTCAAAGGTGTGCGAAAGGTGTTGTCTAAACTCAGGGCATCCGCTTCGAAAAGTTCCAATTGCCAAAGCAGCGAAGGGTTGTCGTCACCAGCACCAAGCTGAGCAACTTTCGAGCCCGGGATACTCACTCGGACGACGAGTTTTTGAGCACCCTCATCGAGCTGCCAAGGCAGCGAGGCCAGGGTCTCCGCCCCCAGGACCGCTTTGAGAGTCCCTCGCCGAGCAAGCAGCGGAGAGCCACTGCGTTCGATTTCAACGTCCCATTCCAATGTCGGATCATAAGGTGCCGACACCAGGCGAATATCACGGAAGTAGACATTATCTAATTTGGTGTTTTGTGGACGCAAATCCACCCAATAAACGCGCATTTCCGCAGCTAGAAATTGCCAATTCAANNGATTGCCATCCGAAAAAATGATGAAACCATCAATATCCCCGATCTTTTCTTTCTGCAATTTTATTGCGGAACCCAAATCGATGCCGGCGCGATGAAAACCTAGAGCATAGATCCATTCCTTGAGCTGGTCAAAATCCTTGGGGAAGAAAACCTTTCCATCATGGGAACTGCTGACTGAAATTTTAGCTTTCGGTCCCAGCTCGAACCAGCTTGCTTCGACCCTTTGCACATATTGAGGCAAGCTCACAGCAGCTGCCACGGAAGGGCTCAGATCGAGAAAGAGATGGATGCGCAGGGTCGTCGGTGTCGTGGCTTGCAAGACCAAAGTTTTGGGCTGCGTGCTAAAAAAAAGATAGCTCAAGGCAGCCAGTAAGAAAATAACGAAAGGCACCCACGGGGGCGTTTGAATTTTAAGCTTTCTAAGACANNCGGGTACTCTCGAGATCAATCACCCGTAAGGTCGGTAGCCAAACTTTGTGCCACTGCGCACGCAGCAAAAACCAAAACCCAAGGCTGAGTATCAGAAAGCCTAGGGTTCCGATAAAGATCCAGCTGGCAAAAGTAAAACTCGTCAACTCTCACCTGTCGTTAAGTCATCTCTAGTTCCGAACCAGTCGTTATCCCGAATCGAAGTCTTAGCGCCTCATCAGTTCGTCCAAGGCACTGGCATAGGAATGCACGCTGCTGCGCTCTGTAAAAAAAAGATAGCGCCCACCTTCCCGCTCTACACTAGCCTGAACTTTGCGACACCAGTCCGTTAGCTTCTTACGGTAGCCATCCTCGCGTCTTAAAAACTTCCCCAGAAATTCCTTGGTCTGGGCAAAATCATCGAAATAACACGTTCGATCGCGCAGCCAGGACGGATCGCATTCCCAGAAACTTAAGATGTGAAAAAGACACACGTACCCAACGGGGCCATAGAGCTCATTGGGAATTTCACTGCTGCAACAATCGCTGATCCAAAAGAGCAGATTCGTCTTGGCAGAGAACAGTGGCTGCGCATTCATAAAAGGATCCAGACTATGGGGATCAAAGTTCTGAGCGGACCACTCTTCAAACAGTGAAAGAACATCCGATGGATTTTTCGGTTCAAAAGCCTGTACTTCATCAGGGGAGAACCTATCGCCAATCACAACGAGACGCACGCGATCACCCATACGCAAATGTCGGTGCACAAGATGCAGCGCGATGCGGGCGCCTACCGCAAACTTGCTTATCGGAACTTCACCGGNNGCCACAGCATCGAGGACCGGCCATCCAAGAGCACCACGATACGGGCCATCGCTTCGTCTCTTTCTTCACGCACGATCAATTGATCGGTCCGCGCAAAGGCTTTCCAATCAATGAGGCGTACAGGATCACCCACTTGGTAGGCACGACTCAGTTCCGGACTGCGACTCACCCGAGGTAAATTCAAAACAAAACTACCATGCAGACCACAGCTCGTAGGACGCTGTCCAAAAGGCCATTCGGTAAAATGGAGGGGATGAAGTTCTGCAAGATTGGGTTCTGTCATAATGCGCTAAGTTCCGATCCCCTGGGCTAAATTGGAATGACGCTCCTCGAGTCGGCTCAGCAATTGCTCAATGACCGCATCGACGCTCAGACGATCGCGACTGGCTGCCAAAGTGAGGCGTAGACGGTGCCGCAATACCGGCTTGGCGAGACGCTGAATGTGCTGCCAAGCTACATGCTCAAAGCCTTCCATGAGAGCCAGGCCTCGGCAGACGGAGACCAGGCTGATGCCGGCACGCGGACCAGCCCCATACCAAAGACTGCGAGCGATTTCCGGCGGACAGTTGGGGTCACCGGGCCTTGTGGAACGGACCAATTCTTTAATCGCCATAAGGATTTCATCGGAGACCGACACCTGAGAGGTCCGGCTAATAATGCCAGTAACGGTTGTGGGACTCAGTATTTCTTTGGGGGAATCACCGAGGTCTTTCATTTCACCAACGAGTGAATTGGACGCATGCTCACGGAGAATTTGAAATTCTGCATGATCCTGCGGATAGCTCATAAACGCATGGAGCAGGAAGCGATCGAGCTGGGCTTCGGGCAAAGGGAAAGTTCCTTCGGACTCGAACGGATTCTGTGTTGCAAAAACCATGAACGGATCGGGCAGGCCATAGTCCTTGCCGGCGATCGTGACCTTCTTCTCTTGCATCGCTTCGAGCAATGCAGACTGCGTACGGGGTGAAGCCCGGTTGATTTCATCAGCCAGTATAAAATTGCCAAAGACCGGTCCCGGTGAAAACATAAAGCTGCGCCGTTGCGTCTCGGGGTCGACGTTGAGAACCTCACAGCCCGTAATATCACTCGGCAAAAGATCCGGAGTGAATTGAATGCGCCCAAAATCCAGACCCAGATTGCGCGCCACCACCCGCACGAGCGTGGTCTTTGCCAGACCGGGGGCTCCCGTAATGAGCACATGACCCGACGCCAAGAGACAGCAGATCACTTCGGTAATGAGATCTTCCTGACCGAAAATCAGTTCCCCAATACGCTCTTTTAAATGGCGCACATGTTGAACCGCATCTTGAAAACTGAGGACTTCGTCTTTTTTGTCTTTTAACATAGTCCACCTCACCTCTCTTAATTATAAGTGCAAATTTCTGTGGCGGACCGACCCTCTAGCGAGGCATTTTTGCCCGGCAAAAAGTTCCGAAAGCAGTCCCTCATTCAACAAACAAAGGACACCTATGGCAAAACAGGAAAAAGGAGGGGTTGCCCTCGAGTATATTCTCGTCAGCACCTTCGCTGCCGTCGCTACCACACTGGTCTTAGGTGTCTTGGCGACCATTGCGAAGAAAAAAGTTAGCAAACTAGCGGAAAAATTCGATGTCGATGCCGAATTTACCGGCTTTGACGCTTTCGAGGACTAAAATGTTAGACAGTTACGCTGCAACCCTCTGTATGCTCTTTTGCGCAGCCATTTTGCAAGCTACGTATGTTTTAGAAGAGCGGGTCGGAGATATGTTTCTTGCTAAGTACCGGCTTTATGAAAATCCCAAACGCGCAATGTTGGCATTCTGCCAACAAGAAAGCAAAGTCCGACTCTTCGACTGCCCCCTTAGCTTTCGTTGGCACCAGGATAAAAAGTGGCAAGAGGTCTGTCAAACCCCACGCAATCGCTGGTTCTTTCCGCCGCGTTACTACGAGTTAGTTTTGCAGTGTAAGGTCAGCAAATTGGCTTTGAAGGGTTTGCGTACAGAGTGGATGCTGTTTTATTAATTGAGTTCATTCGCACAGACTCATCATCCAGAGTCTAAGATGGATCACGTCATCCCGAGCCCAAACGAGGGATCTCAGACTAAGCTCCT
>PLEQ01000413.1:0-4481 GCA_003136475.1 Deltaproteobacteria bacterium | reverse complement strand
CCCAGCCAAAACGGTACCAGCCAGCCAGACTTTTGCCCCTTTAATATTTTCGATGACACTGCCTGCCTTTTTCAACTCATCTTGCTTCGTATCTATTTGACTTTTAGCATCTTTGGCTCTGTCTTTGAGCTCGTCTTCAGAAAGCAGTGCAACCGACGCATCCAAACTGGGTGCATGTATCTGGTATGCATTTATCAATTCATTAACACCGCTATAAACTCCTCCGCTCATCACCCCCGCTGCGGCTCCAAGCGCTGCGTACTTAACACCTCCAAATAGGCCTCCGACCAAATTGCCTCCCACCGCCCCACCGAACAAGCCTAAAAAGCCGAATTGGAATGCCTTGTCCTTGACTCTAGNNACCGAGAGCCTCGTTACCTAATGCTGTGAGGGCGTCCTTCCATTCCTGGTTAACAGCCGCCATTTTTGTCTCGGCATTGACTTTGCTTTGTTCAATTTCAGCTTTTGTAGTAGCTACTGCCTTTCCATCAGGTTGAGCTTGAACAAGTTGACCTTTATAATCGACAAGCAGTTTTCTATGAGCTAGCAGCGCATTGAGTCTTCCATAAGGAAGCCCATCCAAATATTTATTATTGGGGTTAAGTGTTGCAACAAAACCATATCCAGCCTGTACGATAGCATTTGCACAGTTATAAAGACAGGTCGTCCATCCTTTGGAGCTTACTGGTGGAGGATGTTTTTCCATCACTTCGTTAAGGTCCCTTAAAAGTTGGTCATCAGACTCATATNNGCCCAAACTCTGCCAGAGATCATTAACGTTATCTTGAAGATTTTTATTAAAGTTGGTCGGGTTCCAGTCCTTTAAATCATCGATCTTATGTGTATCCATAGCGTTGAGCAGCGAAGTATAGTTGTCCACCTGTATTTTGTAACCTTGAGAAAGATACGCTCTTCGTTGTTGTTCCAGAGTCAAAATTTCTTTAGCGATATCTTTCTGTGCTTGGGTTGAAAAACTTTTCATCGTTGTATACGAGTTATACCCACCAACGGCAACACCGGCAGCTCCGGCTATAATAAAAATAAGTCCCTCGATACGGGCAACAACACGTTGGTAGACAACCGTAGGTCCTAAACTGGGATTGGAGGATTTCACTGCGACTGGCTCATTGACAGCGAGCTCTTCGAGCAAAGCGAGCTGCGGAGACAGGAGCATCGCTTGGCATGTATTCACACCAATGGTATCCAAGTCACTCTTAATAACCGGCACCAGCTGTGAGCGAGAATTCGTTTCCGTTGCTAGATAATTTTGCATAGCCTGGCGAATATTCTGACAGATGACAGCCTGTTGATTGCGAAAGCTCATTAATTGACTCAGCAGGGTGCTTGTTCCTGGGGACTCAGCTTGAAAAACGTAAGGTTGCGCACTGCTCCACGCGCTACAGGGGCTGCTGGGGTTTGCAGCATGATTGGGATCAAGACAGGACTGGACGGAAATCGAGTATTCACCAGCGGGTGCGCCCACAAGAAGGTTATCACCTAAAAAAGAAATCACCTGCGGCGTGCCCGATGATGAACTCAGTTTCACGTTGAAATAGTCCGCAGGATCCGTCGTCGTTACTTGCATAGCCAGCGCTTGGTCGTTGCCACAAACCGTGGGGCTCTGCAGAGTGAGAACGCCTGATGTCAAACCTAAGGCATCGATCGGAGTGGTGGCCTTGCTACTCTCTGTGGTGGAATTCGCTTGCGGTGACGCTGAACTTGCATTCGTTGCAGCGGGTGTGTCACGACGCGTCGCGCAGCTCCAAGGATCCAACAGAACGCATAGAAAAAAGAATAAAAATAGTCTCTTCATTGCCAATTTATCCTTAAGAAGCTTTCGCATGGCCAACCTCACCGAGCGCACCCAACAACGCGACTTGATCGAATGCTTCGAGTTGTTTGATACGGTGAAAGGACGGATGGCGTCCGCGTTTGTGAGTTCTGAGAAAGTTGAGCGGATCTTGACCGCTGCGGGTGCCCAATTCTAAGGTACGGGCAAATTCTTTCTGTTCATCGTCCAAGGTTGGTTCTTTTTGGATCTGGACCGAAAGTTCCGTCAGAAACGGATCATGGATACGGTAGATGCAGGAAAGAATATCGTAGACCAGGGGCTTGTGATTGATTTTTCCAACGACCTGCAAGAGGGCACCGAGATGTTGGAGAAAGGTCCGACGGGCGCGTAGGGAAGATTGGGTCTGGTCGAGTTTGTCACCCAGAGTTTGTAAGAAAAGCGAGCAACGATCAGGTCGTTTTAGCAAATAGTATTTAAAAATCTCATGGATGATGCGTTGGGAGGAGGAGGAGGCTTCGAGAATATAGGAGAAATTATCCAGCAGGAATTGGAGTGCTATACTCTCGCTCTTCTTTTTGAAGAGTAGCGTAAACAGAAAGTCGAGGACCGTATAACCAAAGCGATTCAACACGCGTTCGAACTCTGCTTGGTTTCTCCCCCCAGTTGCCATAAAACCAAAATAGTGGAGTAGGCTCAGACGGATGACATAATTGTTGAGATTGGATACGGAAAGCAGGTAGGTCGTAATTTGTGGCAAAAGTTTCGGTCCATCAGCAAAATTTGCTTGTCCAGTACGGTTTCTCTGTTCGATGTTTTTGCCGATATCGCAGATCAGCATGACCGCTGCTGCATAGGCATCGATTTGGTGCCCGGAGTCGGTAATCTCGGACGTGAGACCAATCTCGACGAGTCTCATGCACCCTTCCGCTGCGTTTTTTTCCTCAAAGAATTGGTCGACAGCGGCCTTGATAAACAGNNTTTATGGGTGAAGGCTAGCCAAAGCAAGAGCGTTTCGATAGCAATTTCATTGCCAAGACGATCATGCGTATTCTGACAGACACGCTGCACGAGATATTGCATCACTTTGACTTGTTGCTCGCTCGTCAAGCGATGGCTTACGACACGCAGGTCCAACCACTTGATAGTGATACCTTGGTCGATAAGTTCATACGCCTGCTGAAGGAGATTTATGCGTTTCCATTTAACCAATGCTTTAGCCAAGGTCGTCCCCTTTGCTTAGAAATTAAGCTGCTGTCGAACTACTATTTTCCTGATCGATCAATCTTGCAATTTCAGCAGCAATTTTTTTCTCCAGATGCTCGAATCGCATTCCATAACCTTTGGGTTTGTCTTCTGAAACGCGAATGACTGTTACCTTCGTACGAAAGTGTTTGTCGAAGTTTTTGAGCTTGCAGGTGATCTCAACCGACTCACCGGTTTTGAAAAGTTTCAAATCCGTCTCAACAAAGATCCCACTTGGAGAAATATTAACGCCCTTAGCAATTTCTAATTTCTCTCGGCTATGCACGATAATTTTGCCTGCGACAGTGGCTCGGGGAGCGTTTTTCCGACGCTCTTTGATCTCTTGTGGAGGAGGGGGTGGCAATTCGTTCACAGTGAGCTGCAACTCATCATGACATTCCGCAATCGGACGCCAATCTTTCCAACCGGTTTTGAACACATAAGCTAAAGGTGACAGGGAATTAGAGCGATAGCGTTCCTGTATACTGGCTAGCGCCATAGGACCGTCCTGCTTCTTATCTTGAAAAGTGTACCAATCTTTCTCACTCACGAGAGTTCCTCCCCTCTACCTCTCGCAAAGATCGTCAGGGCGAGGGGTTTAATGAGTGCCTATAGATTAATTGTCTGTTTTTATTGTTAAATTTATTTATATTAAGCAAAGAGCCAAAACTAAGGAAGGCCCGCGGCGAGACGAGGGTCAGAGGCCTCATACTAAGAGCTAGCAAACCTGGGCATAGGGCGGGGGCATAATCGTTTGCGATCCTTACCGAGCTATGTTAGAAAAAACTTCCTTTTCCGCAGTTGGTTCCATAGCTCAGTTGGATAGAGCACCAGATTTCTAATCTGGGGGTCGCTGGTTCGAATCCAGCTGGAATCACCATTTATATCAGCAGCTTATATCAAAACAACACAATAAAAAAATCTTATTGGACCACTGATGGACCACTCACAAAAAAGCTCGTCACTTGCCCCAACAATTCGCAATTTATTGCCACTTATGCTAACAAGGCGTTAATAATTTGAGGCTAAGTGGAAATGGCAACCATTGACGAACGCAAAAGCGAAGACGGCAAGAAATCTTTTCGCGTCAGAGTCCGATTGAAGGGCGCACGGATGGAAGTTAAGTCCTTTCGACGTCTGACCGACGCTCGAAAATGGGCACAAGACACGGAATCCGCAATTCGAGAGGGACGTTACCTTAAAAATGTAGAGTCTAGAAAACGCACCATCGCCGAAGCTCTCGAGCGTTACTCCGAAACTATTCTCCCCCAAAAAAAGAAATCAAAGCACTCATCTCGATATCAGCATGATCAAACTCATCAGCTTGCTTGGTGGAATGAGCAAATAGGTCATCTCGTTATTTCAGACCTTACATGTCGAGTAACGGTCTAAAGCGCCACCCGGTAACGAGTGTGGTATACCAATCGGAGGCAGCCCTAGCTGCCGA
>PLEQ01000323.1 GCA_003136475.1 Deltaproteobacteria bacterium | reverse complement strand
CCCATTTTGGACTATGATGCAAAAGCCATCCAAGTTCTCTATTTCGGGAAAACACCCACCGACTTACCACTGTTTTGCACCGATTCCGATAAGCGCAGATACCTCGACTGTGCCCCGTTCGATTACGGCAGCTCGGAATTCTCATTTATCAAAACCGCAGAGCAGAAAGCTTTGAACTCCCTCCCCTACATGATTNNCGGATTATGGAGCGTTTCATTGCCGCTAAATCGACGCCAGCGGGTAAAAAAGCCGTCGCACTGAATAAAGCCCTCCCCAGTCCAACAAAAGTGGCAATGGACCTCCTTATGCCAAGGCTTAAAATTCTCAAGGCGCTTTCAGAAAACGCGCATTTTCTCAAAGCCAGCGTTAGCGGCATGTCGGAACAAAGCTACATTGAAGACGAAATTAAAAAAGGGGGAGGACTCGCAAGCTTTCTAGCTTCCATAAAATCTTCAGATATTAAAAAACTTGCGGCAGTGTTTGAAAACCTTATCGACAACGATTTCTACGTCCGCGGTGAGGGTGCGGGTGGACACTACGAATTCACCCCTGAAGAAAAAGTTTTCATGAAGCAAGAAGCTAAAAGCTTCTTCGCCCGCATCCCACTGGCTTCTGTTCTTGCGGAATTGGAAATTTACAAAAACGCTAGCAACTTGGCTGACCACGCACTCGCTACTGAACTTAGCGCTATCTTTGTCGGGCGTGCATCGTTTTTCATTGAAATGACGACTGGCACCCTTTCTGAAGAAATTGCAAAAGGCGACGGCACGAAGTTGAAAGTCGAAGTTCCTAAATACTTCTTCCCTCTCGAAATCCGCCTCGAAGCCGCCTCGCTTCTTCATAAGCGGAGCGAAGACTTACTTTGGGGTTTAAAAGCACGCGCCAACCTTCGCAATAATCTTAAGAAGAAAGCTGATGATGGCTTCAAGACGGATACATCGACGCTCATTGTTGAAGATCTGCCTGATGAGCTCGCGTTGTGGCTCCTTGAGCACCGCAAGGTGATCGAGGCCCTCGAAGCCAACTCCTGAGATCCACTCTCCTTCACTGCGGGAGAGTGCGTCCCGGCCCGTGAAACGCCTGCACCACCGAGCAGTTAGGAACGACTTCCGGACTTTGTTCCCCCCACCGTACGAGCAGACTTTCCTGCGGGTTATTCGATAACTGTTTTTTCTTAATCCGCGAATAAATTTTATGAAGATCCAAAGTCAGACTCTCGGTGATGCGAATCGGGCAGAATTTTCCAAGTTGGCTAGCTCGCGCCTTCGGAGTAAAGACCGCACTGACAAGTTTTTGAATCTTGGAGCGGTGACTAGCTTCCGTTGCTGCAGAAGTTTTAAGCCACTCATCTTGTAAAAAATCAAAAGCTTGCTCTATGACATAGTCGCGCAATGGCGTCGAATAGAGCGAATATTCTTCTTTACTAAGACAGTAATTGGGATCTTTCGTATTCAAAAAATCCACCGCCTCTTGCACAGCCGGGATGCGTTCCTTAACGAGATCACAAACCTGGTCAAGATTGCGTGCCAGAGTTGAATCCGCGGTATCAGGATTATGATTGAAGGCAACTTGTATCATTTTGAAGAACTCTTCACTCGACACCTCAAATTGCTTCGTACTATAGGCAAAGCTCGGTGGATAGAGCGTAGGGTCTAGATTTAAATATTTTGGCCAGAGGAAGCGACGAAAGCCTCGGGTCCGTTTCGTAGGGGCAATACGTGCGGCATAGTTCGTCTTGTATTTTAGGGGAGCAAGACTTTTACCTTCTTTGTCACGACTTTCAAAATAGTCTTCGTTATTCTTGCGAATTTTCTGGGTCGAATAGAGGAAGTCAAAACTGCCATTCGTATTCACTTTCTTAATCACCATAACATGGCTGATAAATCCATCTTTTTTTGTTCTCAAAGAATAGGTATAGAGATCACCGGCCCGTACTGAAGAAATATCGATGGGATAGGAATCATAGGAACCCAACTGGTAACTGCCTTGCCAGCCGGTTAGATATTTTGCAAACGCTAGAAATCGCTTATTGGGATCTTGAATAGCGTCAAAACGATCGCTANNCTATCGCTCGTGATGAACGATTTTTTATCAAAATCTTCGACGACAACAAAGGGCAGCTTATTTTCAAAAGCAAAAATAGCGCGCAAAGCATAGGCTGTTTCCGCACAGTCCACTCCGATGCCGTAATAAGGACTCTCTTTGGCTGAGAAAATTTCAGGAGACACATGGTCGGAAGCCATCCATTGCGAATACCGTAGCTCCCAGTCTTCCGACCATTCCTGTTCGCTGGTCCAAACCTTGGCGAAGCTTGCTCCACTAAGGCCGAAGGCAAGGCATAGCATGCAAATAATGCTGTAAATATCGATTTTCAAGTTAATCCCTCAAACCCCTTATCGGATTTCAGGGTGCTAAAAAAAAGCTCAGTCTCACCATGCTATAAAACTGCCTTGGCATTGATAAATTTTCGCAAGTGCGCAGCTTTGCCACGATTGGCTTTGAAAGCGCTTTCGCGAATGCCGTCCTGCGTCATTTTATCGATAAATGCGTCATCGATAAAATTATGCATAAGAGATTTTTGGGATCCGCTTAGATTTGCTACCGAGATCGGAACTTTGGCCTCCACGACCACAGTATCTTCCGGGTAGCTAAGGATCCAATCGTGCGTCATCCCCTCGCGAAAATAATCCTCAAAACTAAAGCTAGGGTCGCCATACACCTTGGGTACATAACCTCTCACGTTACGATCGATTGTAAATTGATATTCGACATCACCGACAGAAACGGGGTCTAGAATATTTTCACTCTGGTAGTCCTTTTCCGTATAGGCTAAGGAAACTCGCTCGTAGTAGATACCGAGTGTGGGATTGATAAACTGGGGCTCATATTGCACGAGCGCGCGAAGAGTTTTAAAGAAGATGGGAACCAAGTCCTGATCAGCACTATTGCTCGGGAGAGCCGTAACATTTCGCTCAATCTGGCTAAGAATTTCGGGAAACTCTGGCTGACTGGCATCGGCATTAAAGAGCTGGAGCAGATCCTGATCCGCAATTTTTATACGAAATTTATTGACGACGTTTTCAAGGTCAGGCTCGGGGTTTTTTATCTTCAACTCCAGGTAAGCTTCTTGACGCGTTAGCAGCGATCGACTCAGGCTGCCATCATTCCCAATGTCGAAGTAAAAGCGAGCGCGCAACTTAATCGAAGTTTTGAGCCCGCCTTCTTCGAAGAAGACTCTCTGTCCATAGAAAGTAAAGGTACCGTTTTTAGCACTGGGCATCTTTTTATTGCGAAAATTCAAGCGGAGGGTGACAGGACCTTGCGGCGAAAAAAAGCCTTTGGCGAGAGTCTCACCTATTGCCCGGAGTGTGTCTTCACTAAGCACGGCTTTGCTTTCTTTACGAAGAGCTGTCGTATCTCCCCGCAGAACTTGCCGCAGATCCTCGCTGACGCTCCTCCCGATTTGGCTAGCGATTTCCGCAGCTGATGAAAGCGATGACAGGAAGATCAGAGCTATAGATAAAATCGCCCGCTTTGAATTCTCTCGCACTGGACTGTTCCTCCCCATGCCTTGTCTTTTTGGTATTGTTAAATCTTCGAGTTATGGCTACTCAAATTTATTGGACGATCATATAGAGAGGGCTGAGAGCTATGCGTCATACCGACACGGACACATCCTATTTTCATAAAGTTGTCGACTGCCAATGGGCGTGTCCGGCCCATACGCCGGTTCCGGAATATATCCGTTTGATCGCTCAGGGGCGCTACACGGAAGCTTACATTGTCAATTGGTACTCCAACCTTTTCCCCGGCATACTCGGGAGGGTCTGCGATCGACCGTGTGAACCAGCCTGTCGTCGAGGTCGCGTCGATGAAGAACCCGTGGCGATTTGCCGACTGAAACGGGTGACTGCGGATTTGAAAAGCGACGCGATTGACGACTTGCTGCCCAAAGTGCCAAGCGTAAAAAATGGCAAACGCATTGCTTTGATCGGCGCCGGGCCGGCATCTCTCACTGTCGCCAGTGATCTGCTGCCTCTAGGCTATGAATTGACCTTGTTTGAAAAAGAAAGTCGGGCCGGGGGCGCTATGTTCACCCAAGTGCCACGCTTCCGCTTACCCACGCGGGTACTTGATGAAGAAGTGAATCGCATTTTAGACCGTGGGGTCACCACTCACTTTAATTACGAAGTGACGAGTTTGAAGGCTCTCCTGGCTATGAATTTCGATGCCGTCTTTGTGGGCACCGGCGCACCGCAGGGCCGTACCCTCAATCTTCCTGGACGGGAGGAGGCTGGCGATGCTGTTTTAGTCGGTGTTGAATTTTTAGCCTCGGTCGCATTCGAACATCGCAAGACGCTCGCACCCACAGTCCTCGTGATTGGTGGCGGCAACACCGCTATGGACTGTGCACGCACCGCCTTCCGCCTGGGTGCCAAAAACGTCAGCGTCGTGGCTCCCGAGTCTTATACTGAGATGCTGGCATCGCCTTGGGAAAAAGAGGATGCTGAAGGTGAGGAGGTCCACTTTTTGAACCTGCTCCTGCCCAAAGCTTTCCTTTCCAAAGGTGGCAAGCTCTCTGGGGTGCGCTTTCAGAAATTGCAGCGGGCTTATAATGCGGCAAAGCAATGGGAGCCGGTGCCGAGTGGTGAAGAAGACGTCATCCTGCCCTGCGATACCGTGATTCTTGCGATTGGACAGAATCTCTCGTTTCCTTTCCTCGATCCGGAGCTCGGGATTGCGATGCACAAAGATGCCCAAGGTCGCAACTTGCCAGTCGTGCAGGTCGATCCTCAAACGTTTCAATCGCACCATGCACAAGTCTTCTTCGGTGGCGACGCCGCTTTTGGTCCTAAAAATATTATCTGGTCGGTCGCGCACGGGCATGAAGCTGCCATCTCCATTCACTTATTATGCGAAGGCAAAGATCTTAGAGCTGATAGACCCCAAGCTGGACTCAATCTTGTCAGTCAAAGAATGGGTCTCAACCAATGGAGTTATGACAACGGTTATTTTGAAGATGGGCGTAAAAAGGTGCCGCATCATAATTTTTCAGTATGCAAAACGCAACTCGACTTGGAAGTGGAGCTCGGTTTCGATGCCAAACTCGCTCTCGAGGAAGCCAAACGCTGCCTCAATTGCGACGTGCAGACGGTTTTTGCACCGGAGCTATGCATCGAATGCGACGCCTGCGTGGACATTTGCCCCGTCGACTGCCTGACTATTGTACCGGATCAGAGTGATATGGAAGCGCTCAAGCATTCTCTGAAATGCTATCCTAAGGATTCTCACCAAGACCTTTTCTTCGCTCCGGTCCCACAAACGCAGCGCCTGATGGTCAAAGATGATCNNAGAGCTTGGGACATGCAGACCTTTTCCTTAGGCAAACTGGCTCATTTGAGCTCAGCTTCCTAAAGCAGACCCAGTGAGTGCTTAGTCGTGTAGTCTGAGCTGTCGCCCCGCACAATTTTCGTCATTTTTTGGTGGCGCGCACCTAAGGCTTGGGCCAGAAATGCAGCTATTCTTTGGGGCGCACAGCGATCACCGCAAGTGAAGGCATCAAAGAAGAGAGCCCCAAATTCGGGATAGGTATGTATGGAAGTATGCGACTCCGAAAGAAGAGCTAAAATGCTGACGCCACTCGGATCAAATTGCTTGACTTGCAAACTGCAGAGCGTTGCACCGCTTTCCTCAATCCCACGCGTCAGGTAATCAGCCAGGAGGGTACTATCATTCAAAAAATGCTTTGCGATGCCATACATTTCCCCAAGAATATGAACGCCACGAAAAGGATGCTTTGGCTCCACGCAAAATTCCTCCGACACGCCAGCAAATCAGCTATCAAAGAGTCTGACGTAATTTTCCCATATTTTTTGCTGAGCATACTCACGATCCCATCCCCGTAACTGGGCGATACACTGCACCGTGCCAACCACATTGACCGGCTCGTTACGTGTGCCAGGGACCGGTGACAAATAAGGCGCATCGGTCTCAGTCAAAAGACATTCGGCAGGGAGTTTCTGACAGAGGCTTTGAAAGCTCTGACTGCGGTTCACATTTGCCGGGATGGAAAAACACCACGACCACTTCTCAGCAGCTTGCACGGCAGATTTGATCTTTCCGGAATAACAGTGCAGGTTCACTTTAGGACAGGCTTGCGCTGCAAGCATTTCTAAAACTCGTTCTTCGCGTTTACGACTGTGCACGATGAGTGGCAGGTCCGCCCGTTTTGCGATATCGATGAGCGCGCTCAAGACATCTTCTTGCAGCGCGAAAGTCTCGGGGCCAAGATGGAAGCCATCCAGACCCACCTCTCCGACCGCGCAGATCTGCTTGGCAAGAGCCATCTTTTCAATAAACTGCAGTTCATCCTTTACGGTGAAGCGCTCGCAACGCAATGCAAAATCCTTAGGTAAAATTTCATTAACCGCTTCGATCGGATAAATCCCCAATGCGGCCTTGATGAGCGGGTAGCTTTGGGCGAGTTGTAGAATCTCACGATTCGATTGCGGGCCTAAGCCATTCACAACAATGGCCCCCATACCACCGGCTTTGGCGCGTGCCATAAGTTCCGCAAGGTCTGCGGCAAAATCCGGATGGGTTAAGTGGGTATGAACATCAACGTAAAAAGACATGTTGCGATCCTGCAAGAACGATGAGTTTATCGTGTGGTGAGACAAACGCCCCCCAGAGTATAATTCATTCTTAGATTGACGTACTCATTAAAGGAAAACGTATGCCAATATATTTATCCGCAGTCGAAGGCAATCGACAAAAACTCGATGGAGGAGCCATGTTTGGCAATGCTCCCCGCCCCATGTGGGAAAAATGGCACAGACCGGATGCTATCGGTCGCATTGAACTGGCGTGTCGAGCTNNATCGGTGCTTTTTTCGAACCTAAACTTGCCGAGCGTTTCGGCGTCCAGGATCCGGAGACGCATCATCTCCTGCTCTCTTTAAAAAAGCTCGGTATAGAGGAAAAAGATATAAGCGCAGTCATCTTGTCTCACTTACACTTTGATCATGCGGGTGGCTTACTGCCAGCCTATGCAGACTTAGAGGCTGGGAACAAAGATCTCTTGTTTCCCAACGCCCAATACATTGTTGGTCAGGAAGCTTGGGAGCGCAATCAGCATCCGCACATCCGTGATCGCGCTTCGTTTATTCCCCACCTTGCTGACAAATTAATTCACTCGCAAAGACTGCTTATCATTCCAAGCGGCGCCTCTAGTGCAGCGCAGAAATTGCCAACCTGTATTTCTTTTTTCTATTCTTTCGGTCATACTCCAGGTCATATGCACACTCTGATACGCGGGCAAAAAGAAACCGCCCTCTTCTGCGGAGATCTGATCCCTGGCACCACCTGGCTGCACGCACCGCTCACCATGGGCTACGATCGCTTTCCAGAACACTTGATCGACGAAAAGCTAGAACTTTACAACAAAGCCATCCCCGAGCATTGGTTCCTCTTCTACACCCACGACCCCGTCTATCCTGCGAGTTACGGTCGGTGGGATGAGAACAAACGCGTGCTTGCCGACCAAGCTTTAACGTCTCTCATCCGCATGCCACTTCACTGAGCGAGGAGCTGCCCAGTTCCCTGATTTGAAAAATAAGGGGGGATGGTGGGTTTGCGACAGGTCGGGAAGCGACGTGTCTGTCTAAACACAGAGCCATCCCCTGGGGCACAGGAGTCGGCAGAGAGAGAACTCGCAGGCCGCAGCATAGGAGCGAGACCGGCAATATTTTTTGCAAAGCGCTTATTTTCCTGGCGACTCAGTTCCGAAACCAGCGAGTTTGCTTCCTCCATACGCATAAACATACGCGAGTTCAAATCGCGAATCGCTTGATTATCGAAAATTGTATTTTGGCCGTGGTAGAGGACGGCACCGAGACTTTCTCTATTCACAGCTAGCTTAGAAATCAGCTTTATAAATTCGACGGACTGACCTGGAGACACTTTCGGAGTCTTGTAAAAATAGGAACCAATAGGATCCACGAGCGTATGCAAGCGATGGCCGACTCGCAAACCAAGTACAGGAATCTTCAATTGTTGCTGCATAACTTGCAGATGAAAGCCTGTCTTATCATCCGCAAAGACCACCCCGTCGATCGAGCTTTCCAGAGCCGTAAATTCGCTAACAGCCTCTGCCAACATGTGACCTTTATGCGGTTTCAAGGGTTCCAGAGCATGTAAAATTTCCGGCAGTTTAGGCTGTTTCACCATGACAAAGCTGCGAAAATGTNNGAAACGACTCCACATCGCTTCGCACATTAGCCGTGACGAGTGCGACACGATGGCCATTTTCCAAAATCAGACGCAACATGGCGCCTACCCCAGGTTTTAAATGAACCTCTCCATGCCGTCGAGCACGGCCACTGTAGGGAACATTGGTGAGCGTCTCGTCTAAATCAAACGCAAAGAGCACAATTTTCGGAACGAACGGTGTTGCATCCAGCAGCTGACTATTTTTAACGGCAGCTTCGCCCATTTTCTGAAAGTAGGCAATTTTCTGGTGCCGAGCCTGTCCCCAAATTTCCGTCGCCTGGTACGACTGAGCCGACACTGGACTGAAAAGACTCGCAGACAAAAGCAAACAAAATCCGCAGAACGGCTTCATCATAATATTCTTCCATGCTTGCAAAACGGCGTTTCAAAACTGGCTTGAATATTGATATTTTCTATAGGAATCAACAACTTATGTCAAGACTCGCGGAAGCGAGATCCGTCAACCAGGCAGGCATCAGAATCGATGGAACCTGTCATCCCGAACAAGTGCAACGCAGTGAGGGATCGCAGACTTAGCTCTTTTGTAAGTGGGCCAAGACTGTGATGCCTCGCTCGGGCTCGGAATGACGAAACAGCCAGCGTCACAACTCAGACTGTGATTCCATGCCAGACTCTTGTGCCTTGAGCGCTGCCACTTTCTCCTCAAGCATTTTCATCCGCTTGAAAAGTTCGGGCAGCTTTTTTTGGAGCACGACATCCCGTCGCCATTCCTGCGCGGGGCGTTCTGGAACTCCATGGTAGGTGCCACCATCCGGCAGCGAGCGCGAGACACCACAGCGCCCCCCGATCGTAATACCATCCCCAAGTGTGACCCCCGCAGTAACAGCGGACTGTCCCCCCGCAAGAAAGCGTTTGCCGATTTTGGTGCTACCAGCGACACCGAATTGACCACAGAGAATAGAGTATTCTCCAATCTCCACATTGTGTCCGATATGAACGAGAGAATCGATCTTCGTCGAGCGACCGATATGCGTTTGATCGAAAGTTGCACGATCGATATTGGTTAGAGAGCCAATTTCAACATCGGAATCGATCACAACTTTGCCGGTTTGTGGGATTTTGGTGATGCCTTTTTTACCCGAAGCAAAACCAAAACCATCGGCTCCAATCACAGCGTTGCTATGCACGATCACATTATCACCGATCTCCACTTCAGACATCACGACGACGCCCGGAAACAAAATGCAGTTAGCCCCGATTTTTGCCTTGGGGCCGATATAGACATGCGGATAGATCACGCAATGTTCTTGAATACTAGCTTCAGCATCGATGAAGGCAAAGGGATAGATCGTGGCACTGGCAGCCACTTGCGCTCGTTCATGAACGGACGCCAGAGGACTCTGACCTGCAAAGCGATGTTGATAAGAAAAAAAACCTAAACTCGCAAGCGCCATCGCCTCTTGAGGATTGACGTGCACGAGTTGAATGGCTAAACAATCATCATGCGGCTCGCGAACAATAATAGCCGCAGCGCGGCTCGTGGCAAGCTGATCGCGGAAACGGGGATTGGTCAAAAAACTCAGATCCTGTGGACCGGCGTTATGCAGTGGCGCCACGCCTGTAATTTCCACATCTTCCGTGAGTCCCTTCGGATTTACAATCTGCGCGCCAATTTTTTGCACAAGGTCTTTAAGCTTCATAATTTTATTTCACATGGTGGAAAAGTGACTCGTCGGTACCGATAAAAAAGTTTATCATACCATTGCGTTGGCATTAATGCTTTAAAAAAATCCGAGAGGAGAGGAAGGCTATGGGCTCTTCTGACAATTTTTTTACGGATGATAAGGATCTTATTTTTCATGTTCAACACTATCCATGGTCAGAGCTTCTTAAATTTATGCCATCCTGGTCTAAAGAGGATGCGAGTTCGCTACCCGCTGATGCCTACGCCGTCCTAGAAAGTATCGGGACGCTCATTGCGAAGGAATTTGACCCCCTCGGCCCCGAACTCTCCGAGCAAAATCCCACCTTAAGCAACGGCAAGGTTCAGCAAGCACCGCTCATGGAAAAGATGCTTTCGGCATTGGCCGAGCTTGGCGCCATGAGCGCTACCGGCTCGCCAGACTGGGGTGGGATGGGACTTCCCCTCATGATCGGTCACGTCATCCTGCAACAGCTGGCCCGTGTGGATATTACGCTGGCGAATGTTTTTGCCTATTATTTTGGAAGTCTGAAAATTTGTGAGCAGTTCCACGGGGTACGGGATTTTTCAGCGATCATTGCTAAAATTGCTGCCGGCCAGGAGCTGGGCGCCATGGCCCTTACAGAACCCCAAGCTGGCTCAGATCTTTCTCAAATTCGCACGCGTGCGACACCGACCGCTGATGCTAACTGGCAAATTCGAGGGCAAAAAACTTGGATTACCTGCGGCCACGGCCAACATCATTTTGTCCTCGCTCGCTCTTGCGACGAACAAACAGCGCCTGGCCTTCGAGGCCTCTCACTCTTCTATGTGCCTGCCGCTCGCGCCGATGGCACACGCAATATTGAAGTCACCAGCCTCGAAAAGAAAATTGGACATCATCCCGTTGTTACAGCTGCTATTCATTACGACGATAGTACGGCCTATCTTTTAGGCAAAGAAGGCGAAGGCTTCTCGCTCATGCTGCACTTGATGAACCATGCTCGCATCTCGACGGCTTCGATGGCGCTTGGTGGGTGCGAAAAAGTTCTACGCACGGCGACCGCCTACGCCAAAGAACGACAGACTATGGGTCAACCCATTGCCGAACACCCGATGATTGCCGACTACCTGCAAGATATGACGGTGACGACGCAAGGCTTAAGGGCCATGCTGTTTGAATGTATATTCCATGAAGACATGGAATTTCGCATTCGTCTGCAAATCAAAAATAGCCCCGATGCAAAAAATGCCGAACTTAATAAAGCTCTCAACCATCATGCATGGCAAGCCCGTCTGCTGACACCGCTTGTCAAATACTTTGCCACGGAGGAATTCGTGCGCATGAGTCGCATGGCTATTCAAATTCTCGGCGGCGTCGGCTACATGAAAGAATACGGTCTCGGACGTTTCCACCAAGACAGCCTCCTACTCCCCATCTATGAAGGCACCAGTCAAATTCAATCGCTCATGGTGCTTAAAGACCGTCTTAAAAAAGTTTTTCGTGCCCCCACCCTCTTCGTACAAGAGATGGCAAGAGTTCAATACAGCTTGATCAGCGAGCTCGACCCGCTCCAGCGTAAACTGCTCCGTATGCGTCACGTCTATACTCAGTTTGTTCAAGCCTTCATCCTCGAAGCTCTGTCCGACCAAATGAAAGCCCTAGCACGTACATCGTTTATGAATCTCTCAACCGCCTGGAAAGAAGGCTGGGATCCGAAGAAAAGCTTAAATCTGGGCCTGAAACATGCAGAACGCTTCACAAAGGTGGTGAGCTACCTCAGCACCGGTGAAATTCTTCTAAAACGCATTGACCAAGCTTCGACCAAAGAAGACCAAGACCAACGACGGGCTATAGCCACTCGCTTTCTTCACTTTTACGAAGTCCGCAGCCGCAATATCTTAGAAGAATTCAAAAACGACACTAAAAGTTCCCTATCCCCCATCACTTTTGTGCCCAAAATTCTTTCCCAAGCCTCCTCTTTAAAACGCTTCCGTTTTAAAACCTAGATAGATATCCCCCATCACCACCACGCAAGATTCTCTCGCCCTGAATCACTTCGATGAGCTTATCATCGGTACGGATCTAACCTTGGAGGAGCCGCAAAGCAAATATAATCAGTCGTGGGCAGATTGGAGAGAAAGGTGGCGACTGGACTTTGAAAGAAAAATCAGGGAACGTTATCTTAACAACGGAGAGGAAGGGCACAGTGGGGAGTGGGGTGTGCGACGTAGCGATATCCAGTAACACTCACTGAACCTAAACTTTCCAGTCGGATGTCACGAATGATGAAAAATAACTCTATACCGTGTCCCTGTTGTTCCACTCTTGATTAGGAGCAATGCTGCAAGCTCTACTTCATAGAAATTTTTTGAACGTCTGATTCTTCGTTTTCAAAATCACCTGAATAGTAGAGCCACTTGCCATCAATTTTTACAAACTCACTGATTTCATGCAAAGTCTCAAGTTTATCCCCAATTATAAGTTTTGCGACAAACTCGACCTCACCATCATTTTCCTCTATATCACNNCGGCTCAGCTCTGGCACGGTATCTGGATACCAACTTGTTCGAATATAATTGAGATTCTTTAAAACAAAAGCTGTGTAACGACTACGCATGAGAGTTACGGGGTCTGGCACTAAAAGACCATCTTCAATGTCGAGCTTGCAGCATTGCTCATAATCAAGATTAGAACAACAAGGACACTGTTTAGAGTTATTTTTCATGATTCTTTCTTGGGACCTGTGGCCCATCCCACTGCCTTGCTTATTTTTCTGAACTGTTTAATCGGACTCTGTCCCCGTCACACAATTTCTTTCGCCCAGAGTTTATTTAAGAACTCCATGTAAGGAAGAATATGAATTCCATCTTCTGTAATACGTGGTCGTTCTTCCAGGCAAACAAGATACCGTGCCTTTATCGTCGGGAAATCAGCCTGCAATTCTCGCAAACCTTTTAAATGATCGGATTTTACCTTGCTGACACCTTTAATTTCCACTGCTGCTTCCATGTCATTAAAAATGAAATCAACCTCAACTCCGGTAGTGAGATGCCAATAGCTCAGCAGGAGATCCGGATTCTTATAGACTCTATAGGCATCAATTTCATGAAACAGATAGCTTTCAAAGGCTTTGCCAAAAAGTTCCGAACCCAGAGCAATTTTTCCGCGTCTACTTAAAAAATTTACAACTCCTAAGTCATTAAAATAGAATTTTGGAGCCTGACGCACACGTCTTTTCAAACGTTTGCTAAACGCTGGAAGCCAAACCCCCTGCATGGTATCAGATAGTATTTCGAAATGTTCTTTTATAGTATGCGCTGAAACACCCACATCCCGAGAAATGGTCGAAAAGTTTACAGGTTCCGTATCGGAGAATGCTGCTGCGGAAAGAAAGGTAGTGAAAGCAGGAATATTGCGTACTAATGCCTCTGCAGCAATTTCCTCCTTCAAATAGTCCCCTACATACGAGCGAATCAAACCAGGGTATTCACTTTCGTCCGCATCATAGTGCTCTGGTAAAAAACCTCGATTCAGTATTTTCTCGAGCGAAAATCCCGATTCTAATTCGCCAGCTAAGAGACCACGCATTTCGAAGTGGAGCGCTCTGCCACCAAGCAAGTTGGCTTTCCCTCGTTTCAATTTTCTGGCACTTGATCCGCAAAGCACAAACTTAGTTTTTCGATTCTCGATCAACCAATGGACTTCATCAAGGATGAGCGGTACTTTTTGAACTTCATCGATGATGATGGGAAATTCGCTTTGATGAACTGCATACTCAGTTCTCAAAAGACTAGGCTTTTCTTGAAAACGCATCAACTCATCAGACTTCAAGAAGTCTATATAAAGGCTTTTTGGATAAGTACTTTTCAGTAGGGTTGATTTTCCAACTTGGCGGGGTCCAAGGAGAAAGAAGCTTCTTTTTGGAGCAGAAGGCAATAATATCAATCTATTATACATATAGGAACCTCTACTTCGGATATTCATGAAAATCGGAAATAGACTTTCATATTATCCGATTCTCATAGAACTCCAATAGATATTTCTGCTTTCTTCTTGGGTCTAGTCGGATGTCACGAATTGAAATATAAGTATATAAATTTATTAATGAAATTGACAATTTGAGCCGATTAGCCGGTCTAATCGGCTCAAATTTTTACTATTTCTGAGCCGATTAAGTGTTATAATCGGCTCAGGAGGCTATCCCATGAGCTACAATTGGCAAGACCCAAACTGGCCATCCTTTATTTACAATCTCGATGACGTTCAACACTCACTCTATGATTACAGCCAAACTCTTGGACGACTCACTGCTAACCTGGACCAGCTCTCTCCCGAGATGCGCGAAGATACTATTCTCGAGCTTATGGTGGCCGAGGCTCTCAACAGTTCCGGGATAGAGGGAGAGAACATAGACCCAAAAGACTTACGATCCTCTATTCGCAATCAACTGGGACTGTCTTCNNAGCCATTGCAAGCCTCTTAATCCATGCACGCAATACGTTTGCCGACCCACTAACAGGAGAGCTACTGTCTTCTTGGCATATTCTACTCTTCCAAAATTCACGCAAGAAGAACCAGCTTGAACTTGGCCATTGGCGCACTCATAAGGAACCGATGCTTATAGTGTCTGGCGCTTTGGGATACGAGAAAATCCACTACGAAGCTCCACCGAGCATAAGGGTCGCAAAAGAGATGACAGAATTTATTTATTGGTTCAACAATACTAGACCCAATGTCGGAAAGAAATTCATTCCAGGTCCCGTGCGCGCTGCAATTGCGCATCTTTACTTCGAAAGTATCCATCCTTTCGTCGATGGCAACGGCCGAATCGGACGCGCTATAGCTGAAAAAGCGCTTTCACAGGACATCAATGCCCCTGTCCCATTTAGCCTATCGACAATTCTTCAAAAAAATAAGAAGTCTTATTACGAGGAGCTGGCTTTTGGCAGCCGCAAGGAAATGGAAATTACACCCTGGATTCGGTTTTTCGTAACGATGGTCTGTGAAGCTTTGCGTGAAGCGAAATCTCTCGTGTCCTTCAGTATTCAGAAACTCAAATTCTGGCAGAGTCATGAAACTATTCTCAATGAACGACAAAAAAAAGTTTTGAAGCGCATTTTCCAAAGCGGAACGAGTGGTTTTGAGGGTGGCTTAAATGCCAAGAAGTATATGGCGATCGCAAACTGTTCAAAGGCAACCGCAACCCGTGATCTCTCCGACCTTTTGCAAAAAGGTTGCCTAACGCAACTCGCTAGCGGTGGGCGTAGCACACGCTATGAAGTGAGTATTTAGTGCCACCCACCTAAACCCAAATTTTCACGTCATTTTGGTCCCGTCGAGTATCACGATTCGTCTTTAAAGGTTCCCATTTTCGATCAAAGCGTAGGGTGTAAT
>PLEQ01000471.1 GCA_003136475.1 Deltaproteobacteria bacterium | reverse complement strand
AGCGTCGACTTGCCGCAGCCGTTTGGGCCTGTGAGGTGCAGAATCTCAGCTGGCCTCAGATCAAAGCTCAACTTGTCAAACAAGCTCAGATGCTGAAAGGCAAAGTTCAATTCGCGAATATTAAGCATGTTTTCTTAATCATTGATAGCGACGTTAAAGGAAACGATGGCGACGTCCCTTCTTTCTAGCACACGCGCATTGCCAACACCAACATCTTGCGCCTGGGAGGCGAATTCGATTTGAATAAGACCGAGGTTCAAATTGACACCGTACGAAAGACCTACCGAATTGAGTCCCGCACGAAGACCGAGCAGACTGTCACTGCCAAAACCCCCTAAGTTGAGTTCCATAGCAGCTCTGAGCTTCTTATAGATGGAAACGTCGTATTCCGTCAGTTGATCGACTTCGAGCAGAAAGTTCAAAATACCCCGTTTGCCGAGCGGAGGAGAAATCGAGAAGCCGACGTCGAGATCTTGTTCTTTGACAAAACTTGACGGTAGGGCGGCGCCAGCGCCAGTCGTTGGCTGAGAGCTGGCTTTGTACTTTGTCCCACCCCAGTTATGAACGACCATGGCGAGACTTGGTCGCAAACTCTTACCCAAGATCCAGAGCAGACCAACGTTTATGGGAAGCCCGGTATAGGAGACGCTATTCTTGGAGATTAAGCTGTAGCGGTCCGAAGTGTTTACGATTTCACTATAATTAAAATTGCCCGAAAAAAGTTTTTGCGAATCGTAGTAGGCAAATATGCCGAGCAAGAGACGACTGTGGGGATCCATAAGACTGAAGCCAGCCCCGCTGATGGTGCGATTACGAAAGTTGGCGGCTATAGCTCCCTCGTGCGCGGTCGTACCGGAAGATTTCACCGCAGAGAATTGCTCATCCACAGCTTGCACCAGAATGAGTCTTTTCAAGGTGATACTCGCTAACGCCGACACCCGGCCATATTCTGTTTTTCCGGCGTTCGCATCAACGATTGCGGAGCCGACGGTTTTATCTGTTGCGCCGCCTTGAGTTCGAAACTGGTGAATGAGTTCCAACATATTCGGGTTGGCAGCGGCTCCTAAGTACGGAAAATAAAGCTGACGGATGGGCGAGGCATTTTTTTTCGGTGTTTCAAAGCCACCGATACCAGCTGGATTGTAATAGGGAGCATGAATACCGTCAGCCAGCGTCGATAAGGCTCCGCTCATCCCCGCGCCCCGTGCGGAAAGAAAGGGTGTGTCATCGAGTGCGGAATCGATGTTTTGAATTTGAGCGGAATTGGTCTGAGCCGAAGCGAGACACGCTAACCCTGACATGACGACTGGACAAAACATGCTCATAAATCGTCGCGACTGAGTCACGGTTCGCACTTGAGAGCCAAGAAAGCAATTAGAAAAATTCATGCGCTACCCTGTTTTCATTGCTGCCGAACTTGCGAAAGACAGGTCAGAGGAATATAGACCCACTTGAAATTGCTAACGTAGTGGCACTCCATAAGACCGCTTGCTGACTCGGCATCCTCGTAGCGATAGCGGCACTCGCCCCCGCCTAAGGGCGGTAAGCTGTCTGGACCGGCAAAGTAGCGGCTACTCATGTGAAAGGTAGAACGCTGTGAAATTTGCCATGTGATATTTTCCTTTTCTTCAATTTTTTTCGTGACCGCTTTTTTGGGCGTCTTATCATCTTCGTGCGCGTGTTCTGATTTGTCATTTTGGGGTGCCGATTTTGAGCTGGACTCGGCTAAGGCCGCAAAGCTTGTTTCAGGCGACTCCAGCACGTACAAGTTTGGCATTTTTTCAGGCTGCGGAATCATTTCATCTTTCTCAGGGAAACTGGTGGTCCAAGTTTCCCCATCGATAAAACGAATATAAATTTTGCGAGTTCCTTGGGATGTCCGCGTAGCCTCACAGCCCTTGATAATTTTTGGCACAATAGGACCGGGCCACCGCATAGTGAGGTTCATCATGCGAGCCACACGATAAGGGGTTTGCCAATGGACGACTGTGCCAAAATCCTGAACTCCTGTCCGGACAGTCCAGTGAAAATTCCCTTTGCTATCTAAATCACTCAAATCAAATTTTAAGGGCTGCGACGCGCATACGCGTTCATCGGGTTCATTGGCTCGACGGGTAATTATGAAGCAGATGCCTTTGGGTGGGGTCACTTGAATGTACCCCCCTACGGCATCTGTTTTCTTTTCCTCAAACTGACTGATCTCGAACGGATCGAATTCAACCGGTGAGTCGAAACTTGGTGAAAAGCAGACGCGCAAAACTGCAAGACGTGAGGATAGAGGGACTTCGGAATTAAAAGGCAGCAAGCTCGCAGCATTTTTTGACAATCCGATAGGGACAGTAAGAAAATAGAAGAGGACGATGGCAAGGCCCTTGAGTCTTATGAGTTACTCCTTACGAGGCTGGAATTTTGTTCCTATTCTCATTATAAATCGTCATCTGTCCGCTCAGTTCACTTATCTTTTTGGGAGTCTAACAAGTATGAATCGCTTCCTTAGTGTTTTTCTCATGTTGTTGGGAGCAGGGGCCTGCCCGATTTTACTAGCACAGGCTCATAACCCTCCCGAAACTACCAAAAAAAAGGCTACTAATGCCAAGACGGGCACCGACTTTGATTTCGAAGGGACCACCGTCAAAGGTGAGCGCACACCTCCTATGGGTTCTATTCTCGAACAAGCCACTCCCGATCAGAGTTACGATTTCATTACGATCCGAGGCAACTGGCGCAAAGAACTGGTGAAATCGGCCGACAGTCTCGATACCCAGGTTTCAAGTTTGAACTTCGAAAATGACTCGTCCAATCAAAAAGTAACCAGTTTATCGAGTAGGTTATCGAAATTTTTAAGATCGGCATCACTTGGATTCACATAGCGGGAAAGAAACCAACCATTTTTATCGCTCATGTAGATCGTGGGCAGAGGCGGGTTGTGGAAATTTTTCAATATCTGAGCGTTTGCTAAAATACCGTGGTCTATACTATAGGCCTTCGCAAACAACCCGGCATCCTCGGCTCGATCGTGTGCAAAAATAAAATTAAACCGCACATTGTAAGGCGCATAATGGGCCACGATGCTTTTGATTTTTTTCGTCAACCGCTGACAGGGAATACACCATGAGGCTAGGAAAAAATGGACATCGACGAAACCGGGTTTCGGGATGAGTTCGGCATCTTTACCATCAAGACTCTGGCCCTTGATGTCCGGGGCACGCAGCCAGCGGTTCACGTAGTAATTCGTGATGATCAGGCCCTCCGCGGCTTTAACCATCTCATCCCGGCTCATATTTTGGGGATCGATGTCGCCCCGCAGCTCAAGACCTAAGAACGGCAGGACTATGCCAACAAGCAAGAAGCGCCTGATATCCTTAGCTGCCAAGACAGCCCCCCTCAATAATTCGTCCGGTTTTCCCCTCTTTAATGATAGGCGATCTCGTTATAAAGAAAAACCGCCGCAGTGCTGAAATCGCTGCAAAATCAGACCACACACACGTCTTAGTTGGTAAATTTAAAAAAAAACTAGAAGTATCCTTGATATCTCTATGACAATTTATTAGTTTCTGACTCATAGTGCCTGAGATACACCAATTATCCTTCAAACTTTCAAATACTTAAAATGAGCAAAAAAATTACTACTTATCCTTCAAGCATTACCGTCAAGGAACTCTCCGCAAGATTTGAATCTTTGGAGGAGCATAACGATCTCCCAATTCTGATTCTTCCCAAAATCGTTCTGTTCCCAGGTCAGTCGCTGCCTATTTCATCTCTTGATGGCTTACGTGGGGTCGACTTGCATCTTGCCCAGAAGGGCTTGCTCAGAGTCGGCGTACTTTCTCAAATCGATGCTGGCCCCAAAGACAGCGATGCTCAGCTTTCCCTGTTTGGTACAGAGGCCATCATAACAGGCATTATTAAACTCAACGATGGCGGTTACGGAGCTGTCTTAAAGGGCGTCCGGCGACTCATTGTGAGTGCTATCACCAAGAAAAAGCACGGTTATACCGGCAATGTGATCATCGTAGCAGACAGAAGCTTCCGTAAAACGGCGCAGTTTTTGGCCAGCGTGAAGGTTCTCAAAAACTTGATCAATAAAGTGATCAAGCTCAATCCTATTATTTCCCAGGAAACCGTCGCTCTCCTCTACACGACCGAGGATCCGGTTTTGATGTGTGATTTGGTCACTCCGCATCTATCGATTGCAACGAAAGAAAAGCTTGCGATTTTAAGCTCGCATGATTTTCGTTTGCGAATGAAGCATGTTATCAAACATCTTTCGCGTGAAGTTGAGTTATTGGAGCTATCTTCCCGTATTCAAGAAGAAGTGCGTAACGATATGCACGAGAACTTGAAAAAGTCCTTCTTGCGTGAGCAAATGACTGCGATCAAGCGCGAACTAGGCGAACTCGACGGGGAAGTGGATGAGATTGAAGAGCTGCGTTCCAAATTTGATGCCCTTATCTTGTCCAAAGAGGCGCGTGCCTTGGTCAGCAAAGAGATCGAGCGTCTCGGCATGATGCATCCGGGGTCACCGGAATATATGGTGTCGTGGAACTACCTCAGCTGGATTAAAGATTTGCCGTGGGTTCCGACCGATAGCAAAAAGCAAGTTGTGGCAAAGATCCCCAACCTTCAAGAGGCTGCACACATCCTTGATAAAAGTCACTATGGCTTGCAGAAGGTAAAAGAGCGCATTCTCGAATACATCGCCATCTTGCAGCATCGCGGCAACTTAAACGGTCAAATTATCTTGCTGGTCGGCCCGCCTGGTGTCGGTAAAACTTCATTGGTCCGTTCCATCGCTAGCGCTTTAGAAAGACCTTTCGTTCAAATCTCCTTAGGGGGAGTCAAAGACGAGGCTGAGGTGCGAGGCCATCGGCGAACCTATATTGGAGCTATGCCCGGCAAAATTATTCAAGCTTTAAAATCAGCCGGTCGCGCGGATGGCGTCGTCTTGCTCGACGAGATCGATAAAGTCGGCAGCGGGGGGATGATTCAGGGCGACCTCTCTTCAGCGCTTTTGGAAATTCTGGATCCCGAGCAAAACAAACATTTTACGGATCACTACTTAGGTTTTCCGTTCGATCTTTCGAAAGTCTTTTTCATAACGACAGCCAACTCTCTCGAAGGGATCAGTGGCCCTTTATTGGACAGGATGGAACTGATTGAGCTGTCGAGTTATACGGAAAGTGAAAAAGTTCACATCGCCAAAGCGCATATCATTCCCTCATTACGTAGGGAATTCAAACTGACCGCTGGGGAATTTTCCATCGATCCCGAAACCTCCCGGATCGTAATTCGAAAATACACTCGCGAAGCGGGTGNNCAGGCACGCTTTAGCGAAGAGCCCAACTCACACATACTCCCTTTCGGCGTAGCGATTGGTTTGGCGTATACGGCTTTTGGGGGAGACATTCTCTATATAGAATCACGCAAGTCCCTTGCTACGGATGGTAAAGGAGGGCTCACCTTAACGGGCAGCCTGGGTAAGGTGATGAAAGAAAGCGTGCAAACAGCCTTCTCTTTTATTCTGTCTCAGGCCGAACTTTTAGGTTTGAAAACGGATCAAATTGAGAAATCGCATTTGCATATTCACTTTCCCGATGGCGCGACTCCTAAAGATGGGCCGAGTGCGGGAANNCGATGCTCAGTTTATTTTCCGAACGGCCGATCTCGGCATTTATGGCTATGACTGGCGAGATCACCTTGCGCGGCAAAGTCCTGCCGGTGGGTGGGATTAAAGAGAAGCTGCTTGCCGCGCACCGTTATGGAAAGCGTGACATTATTTTGCCACGCGAAAATTGGCTGGATCTTGATGAGCTCCCGGCTGATGTCATAAAGGACCTCCGTCTTTACCCCATCGATCATATGCTGGAAGCGCTCCTCATTACCGGCTTGGTAAAAGACATTGAAGGTTTCAAAGTCCCCCGGCCCGTTGCCTATTCCCCAAAAAGACTGCTCGGGCAATGAGGTACGTCTTCGCCGACTACAATGCGACTACACCCTGTTCGTCGGAACATCGTCGAGCGGTTTCACAGCTCCTAGAGCGCGTGTCGGCAAACCCATCGAGTATTCATCACCTCGGTCGCGAAACGAAACGGCTAGTCGAGGAAGCACGGGAGAAAGTTGCCGCGTTGTTTGGGGCCGAGCGAAACAATTTGATTTTTAGCTCCGGCGCAACGGAAGCGAACAATCTCGTCATCCAAGGCCTCGTCTATGAACGTTTGGCACGCACGAGTCGCCCGGCAAAGATCTTAGTCAGCGCTGCTGAACATGCCTCGGTGTATCAACTGGCCGAAACGTTGCAGAAACGTGGCCTCTGCGAGTTGGTGTACGCGCCGGTTCAGGCAGACGGCACGGTCCATACCGAAGCGCTGCTGCAACTGCTTGATAACGAGCTCGCCTTAGTCTCCCTTATCCACGTCAACAACGAGACGGGTGCGATCAATCCCATCGCAAACTTGGCAGACTTGATCCGTAAGAGATCTCCTCAAGCGCACATTCACGTTGACGCTGTCCAGGCCTGTGGAAAGATGGATATTCGCTGGATGGATAGTTCCGCTATCGATACGGCTTCGGCTTCGGCGCATAAGATAGGGGGTTTTACCGGAATCGGTTGCCTCTATAAAAAACGTCAGGCTAAAATTTTCCCGCTTATTTATGGTGGCGGCCAAGAACGAGGTTGGCGAGCCGGGACTGAAAATCTGCCTGGCATCCTCTCCTTTGGCTTGCGTGCGGAAGAAATTGCTGCCCAAGGCGACTGGCTTCGGGCCCTTGAGCCCTTAAAAGCGAAATTGTTGAGGGGGCTTGCCCTCATCCCCGGAGCAGTCATGCATGGTGACCCTGCGCGATCTCTGGCAAGCACTGTGAACTTTCATATCGACCCACTCAGTAGCGAAGAGTTGCTGCTGGCTTTCGACGCCGCTCGTATCGCTGTTTCTAACGGCAGCGCCTGTGCTTCGGGCGGCGGGCGACCAAGCCATGTGTTGAAAGCAATGGGCTACACGGACGACGTGGCCTCGCGATCGATTCGGGTCAGCCTTGGTGAAGGAAGCAAGATCGATGATGTTGAGCTTATCTTAAAAACGTTGCTTGACCTCGTGCGTTNNGCATAATATTCGCTGCTAAAACAGAGGTTGATTGATGGCTCCTCGTTCGAATTTTTTTATTATCTGGCTTGCCTGGCGTTACTTGATTTCCAAAAAAGGCAAAAGCCTTTCTTTCATGACAACCGTCTCCATTTTTGGCGTTGCTATCGGTGTTGCAGCTCTCGTCACGGTTCTCTCGGTGATGGGTGGCTTTGAAAACGACCTCCGCAACAAGATGTTTAAGGGCCTTCCCCATCTCGAGTTTTATAACAAACAAGTCATGGCAGGTTTTAGTCTCAAAGAGCATCCACTGCCTTATTTTCAAAAGCTCTATCCTGAAGCCACGGGTATCGAGCCGTTTATCAAAGCGGATGTGGTTCTCAAACATCGGAAAAACCTCGCTTCCGCGACTTTGTTTGGTATAGACCCCAAACTTGGCGGGAAACTCTGGGGATTTTTTTCTGGAAAATTTGATGGCAAGCTCCAAGACCTCGACCCCAAACTCACTGCTGAAGAAGCCGAATCCGAGATTCTTGGCGGGCTTATCCTGGGAGACAGTCTGGCTGTGCAACTGGGTGTGAGCTTTGGCGAAGAAGTCTTCATACTGNNCTTCAAAGTCACAGGCATTTTTCAGACCGACCTTCCTCAAATTGACAGTAAATTCGCAGTCGTCTCTCTGAAATCCGGACGCAAGTTTCTCCCAGACTATGATCCAGGCCTCGATCAGGATGAGTACGTATCGGGCATTGCTATGAGCTTCCCAGATCCAGAAAAAATCGACACTTTTGTACAACGGCTAGACACGCACCAACTTCACGCGATCACATGGAAGGACACAAATAAATCCCTGCTCTTTGCTTTAAAGCTGGAAAAATTCACAATGAGTTCTATTTTGTTGCTCATTGTTTTGGTTGCGGCCTTTTCCATTAGTGGCACAATCATGATGACCGTTTTTCACCGACGCAGCCAAATTGCACTTTTTCGTTCCATTGGTATGAGTCAGTTGGACACCGCGAAACTTTTTTTAGTCATCGGAATTTTTATTGGTACGATTGGGGTTCTCATTGGATTGGCAGCCGGCCTTGGTATATGTGGCACGCTGTATTATTTCCAGTTCATTGATCTTCCCGCCGGTATGTACTACCAGAATAAATTACCCGTCCGGTTTCTTCCGACGGAATATGCGATTATCGCTCTTTGCGCATGGGGACTGAGTATATTAGCGACACTGTATCCTTCGTTGATTGCGGCTAGGCAGGATCCGGGGGCAGGATTGAGGTATTTGTGAAACTGGGAACTGAGAGAAACGTCTCGGACGTAATTGTCCTGCGCAGTGTGAGCAAGGTCTATGCCATCGGAGCGCAACCGGTCGAGGCTTTGAAACGCATTGATCTGACCATTAAATCGAATCAGAACATTGCTGTCATCGGCAAATCGGGAGCTGGCAAGAGCACGCTTTTGCATATCATTGGCACCTTGGATCGCCCCTCGCAAGGCAAAGTTTGGTTGAACGGTACCGAAATCTCAACCTTGAGTGATTACGCAACTTCGCTGTTTCGCAACACAACCCTGGGCTTTGTGTTTCAGATGAAAAACCTTTTCAATGAATTCTCAGCACTGGAAAATGTGATGCTGCCGGGACTGATTGCTGGATTGTCTAAAAATATCGTCAGAGATCGCGCAGCGAAAGTTCTGGCCTCCGTCGGTCTGACGCATCGCGAAAAACATCGACCAGGCGAACTTTCGGGAGGAGAACAACAGCGCGTCACCATCGCACGAGCCTTGCTAATGGCACCCCCCATTCTTTTAGCGGATGAACCAACAGGTAACCTTGATAAGCATACAAGCCTAGCGATTCAAAACCTTTTGCTAGGCCTGTGTGAGGAATATAAAACCACGATGCTCCTTGTAACTCATGATCTCGATCTTGCAAGCCGGTTACCTCAACGAATCGTTATGGAAGATGGGATGATTATTGATAGAGGTGACCTTTGAAACAATTTCTATTTCTAATAGTCCTCACGCTGTTGCCTAGTTATCTTTACGCCGACGAAAAAATTGCTGATTTCTTGATCGATGGCAACTCCAAAGTCGAATCTGAAGCCATTTTAAATATTCTTTCCTTGAAAAAAGGTTCCGTAATCGATGCGGCAAGTATTGCAAAGGACATTCGTGCCCTTTACGACTTAGGTTTTTTTTCGGATATCCGATTTTTTAAGCTGGCGACTGACCACGGCACGGTTCTTAAAATCAAAGTCGTTGAAAAACCTGCGATCGTAAGCATCCGTTTTGAAGGCTTGGATGAACTTAAAGAGGATGATTTTAAAAACCTCCTCGACACGAAACTCTACACTTTTATTAAAGAAGGCGTTATAACGTCCGACGTTCGCAAGATTGAAAAAAAATATGCTGAAAAGGGTTTCTATTTAGCGAAAGTCGATTACAGTCTGGAACAAAAAAATAAGAACGAGGTCGAACTTGTCTTTCGTATTGATGAGAAGNNGGATGTATTCTTTCTTGGCAATAACTATTTTTCAAGCAGCGAACTGACTGAAAATCTAGCGACCCGGCCTTACACGCGCCTGGGGGCCTTTGGTTCAAGCTCACTCTTTCAAAATGACTACTTAAACCGGGACGTTGAGTTTCTATCCTTCTACTATAAAGACAACGGCTTTGCCAACGTCAAAATTGCCAAACCCGTTACCATCATGGACCCTGATCAGCGCTTTGTGCGTATCAGCTTCCAGTTGGAGGAGGGAACGCAATATAATGTTGGTCATTTGAGCATCTCAGAAGACGGTACAGAAAGACTGCTGCCTGAAAAAGACCTGCTTGAAGCCATGGCGCTCAAGAACACTAAACTCTTTCGCTACTCACGTTTTGTCAAAGACGTCGAAATGCTCGTCGACAAGTTTGGTGATCTTGGCTACGCCTACGTCGATGTCAATCCGAAAACGACCTTTAACGAAGAAAATAAGACGGTCGATATTCACTACGAAATTACCAAAGGGCAGAAAGTCTATTTTGGTCAGATCGTCATTGCCGGTAATACGAAGACCCGTGACAATGTTATTCGTCGTGAAATCAAAGTTCATGAAAGCGAACTTTATAGCGGCACCCGTCTCACCACTTCGAAGGCCAATATCAATCGCCTAGGCTATTTTGAAGAAGTTCAAGTTTCGAAAGAGCGCCAAGAAGACAAGGAAGACGTCGTCAATATCAAAGTTAAAGTGAAGGAAAAACCGACCGGCCAAGTCCAAGCGTCCTTGGGTTACTCTCCGGCTGGAGAGCGGAAGCAATCCTGGTTTGGCCAAGGCCGCTACGATGAGAAGAACCAATCCGGTAAAGGGTGGACGACCACAGTCTCTGGGCGCTATGCGAGTCCGAAGGATTGGGAACTGATGTTGGGCCTGATGGACCCGAAGGTTTTTGACAGCCCGTGGTCACTGGGTACTTCGCTTGCTCAGCGCCGATATGTAAAAATCTACAGCGCGGACATCGAAATTCCGGAAGCGCAAACCAGCGTCGACGTCACTGCCGGTCGCGATATCATTGAACTGATCCGTGCCACACTCACTTTGCGTCACACCTATATTAAAAAGTTGGAAGAAGTCTTCATTTTTGAAGGTTTTGATGCAACGGGCGTCAAGAACAGCGCAATCTTAGGGCTAAGCCGCAAAGATCTGGATAACTACCTGGATCCTTCGCAGGGCACTTGGGTTTCACTATCCCAAAGCATCAACGGGGGACCGCTACGGGGTAATTTTCAATATATGGAAAGTCTTGTGGATGCCTCGTATTACATTCCTGTCGACTACTCGGACACTTACCGAACGTATTTTCGACTGCGAGGTGTGTTAGGAAAGCTCTGGAAGTTCAGAGACCAGCCAATCCCGCCATCAGAACGCTATCGACTGGGGGGTTTTGATAATCTCCGCGGATACCCGTATTGGACGGTTGGGCCCAAAGAACGTCGCTTACGCTCACCTCTAAACGGTTATTATGATTACAATTTGGGCGGAGATAAGGAAATTTTCTTCCAATTCGAGTATCTTGTTCCTTTGATCCCAAAAGCCGGAATTAAAGCGGTATTTTTTGCAGATGCTGGACGTCCTTTCTACGAAACTGAAGGTCTTTCTTTACGCGAATTAAAGAAAGACGTTGGGTTCGGTTTCCGATGGTTGACGCCGATTGCACCTTTCCGCTTTGAATGGGCTTATCCCTACATAGATGAAAAACACGCCCTGGGTGATTTGCAGTTCATTTTCACCCTTGGGTATTAGTGAGGTTTAATATGAAGTTTTCGTTTGCTACAAAGTTAGGATCTTTTCTAGTCCCAGCTGTCTTGTCCATAACGGCTTTTGGTGAAGACCTAAAGCCTGCACAAAGCCCTCCTGCAGGTGCCGGTCATCACTTCGGGGTGATCGATATGCAACGGATCATCCTCACCGTCGACGATGGCAAGACGGCCCGAGCCAGTTTAGAAAAAGAAATTAAGCAAAAAGAAGAAGAGTTCCGCAAAAAGAAAGAGGAGCTCGACAAGCTCAATAAGGAGTGGTCGGAGCAAGCCCCACTACTGAGTGAGGAAGCTCGTATTAAAAAGCAGAAGGACTTTCAGGAACGCCTCGTGGGCCTACGCAACTCTGAAATGACGTTTCAAAATGAAATTAAACAAAAAGAAGGTCATGCGACTCAACGTATCGCTATGAAAGTGACCTCACTGGTTGATGGGTTTGCACGCGAGCGCAGCCTCGATGCGGTATTTGAACTCAACAGTTCGGGTTTACTCTATGTAAAAAACCCAGTTGACCTTACGGACCATGTCATTAAGAAGTACAATGAGACGGCAAAAAAAGACCAGAAAGCCGGTGGTCCGAAAGAGGCCGCGAAGCCTACAACTGACAAGAACATGTAAGATTCCGACTGAAGGATTGAGCCATGGAAATTCCCAAATTGGAATTGCCTTTTGACATCGTGAAGATTCAACAGTGCATCCCCCATCGTTATCCGTTTCTCCTTATCGATAGGGTTATCGCCCTGGAACCCCACAAATCGATTACGGCCTTAAAAAATGTTTCCTTCTCCGATCCCATTCTGCAAGGGCACTTTCCGGAGCGTCCAATCTATCCGGGGGTCCTCATCATTGAAGCCATAGCGCAGGCTTCTGGTGTTTTGGGAGTCTATACCAACGGTCAAAGATCGAATGAGGTCTTACTAGCGGAAGTGCTCGACACACGTTTTCGACAGATTGTTGAACCCGGTGCTTGCCTGCGCTATGAAGTTGCTATCGAGAAGCGAAGAGGTGCCTTTTTTTGGTTCAAGGGTGAAGCGTTTATCGGTGATAATTTGGCTGCAAGTGTAAGATTTGCCGCCTCCATGAAATAAATAGGAAATGCGAACTTGAGTGCAAAAGATGTAAAGATTCACCCGACGGCTCTTGTGGAAAAAGGCGCGGAGTTGGGCATGGGAGTAGAGATCGGGCCGTTTTCCTTCGTCGGATCTAAAGTCATTTTGGAAGATGGGGTGAAACTGGCTTCCCATGTTGTGATCAGCGGACGCTCCAAAATCGGCGCTCGAACCCGGGTTTGGCCTTTCGCAACGCTCGGCACAACACCTCAGGATTTGAAATACAATGGCGAGGACACCCTCTTTGTTTGTGGGGAAGACAATATGTTCCGCGAGTACTGCAATGTGTCGATCGGCACGGCAGGCGGCGGCGGCTTGACTTCGATCGGTTCGCGTAATCTTTTGATGAACTACACGCATGTTGCCCATGATTGCAAAATCGGAAGCGGGTGCATCATAGCCAACGGCGCAACTTTAGCTGGGCATATCGAAGTTGATGATCGTGCCGTCATCGGGGGCCTAACCGCCTTGCATCAATTTGTCAAAGTTGGGGCGCTAGCCATGCTCGCAGGCGGCTCAATGGTGGCGCAAGATGTTCCCCCCTATGTCATGGTTTCTGGCAATCGCGCTAAACCCGTCGGCATCAATAAGGTGGGTTTGGAGCGTGCAGGCTTTGCCGATTCTGCTATTTCGAATATCAAACGTATGTATAAGACTTTGTTTCTCTCCTCCTCCTCTCTAAGCGATGCCAAAGAGGCGATTCTCAAGCTGTCGCCCGGAGGTCCCGAGATCGACACTTTTGTGAGCTTTCTCAACCGCAGTACACGAGGAATTT
>PLEQ01000166.1 GCA_003136475.1 Deltaproteobacteria bacterium | reverse complement strand
CTTCCAATTTAGAAGGAATATGGCTTGCTATTGAGCAGACTCATGAAAATTGGAAAAGATATATTGAATTATAATAATAAATAAAATGGTATCAGAGTATATAAAATAATGCTATTTTATATACTCTGAACAATTTAAAAATATAAAAAGAGTAATTTATGATAAAATTTTTTTCTTCAATTTTTGAAAAGCTAACAGAAAAACACAAAAATAAANNCATCCATAATCCTTTTAAAGGAAGATAAAGCGAACGACGAGAGCCAGCCTAAAGCTAAGAAGTTATACAAAAAAAAGAAAAAAAAAAGAAAAATAAATCCTATTGATTTACCACAAGAGCTTTTGCATTCGATCTCTCCTCAAAAAATGAAACTTATTTCTATTGCTGGAGACATCAGACTCGATCCAGATAAAACAGAATCCGCTTTTCTTGCTCGTCAATTGGTTCAAGCTACACTACCTCATAAAAACCCAGGAGACGTGCCAGCATGGTCACGTAAAAACGGAGATTTAATTTTAACAATTCGACCTGGTTGGGATGAAAAAAAGAAAAAGCTAATAGGATATCCATACGGTACAATACCACGCCTTCTGCTATTTTGGATTACAACAGAGGCAATTCGTACAAAAAATCCACGAATTGAATTAGGTGATAGTCTTTCTCAATTTATGGAAGAACTAGGGCTTGATCCAAAAGGAACAGGAAAAAGAAGTGATTTCAAGAGATTAAAAGAACAAATGATACGCCTTTCTCGGTCAACCATTAGTTTTACCCAATCTTCTAACAAAAGTCATTCGTGGCTTGATATGCAAGTTGCTCCAAGAGGGATGGTATGGTGGAACGAAAAACAACCAACTCAAAGAACCTTATGGCGAAATTGGATACAACTAGGGGAGGATTTTTTTAAAGCGATCACATCTTCTCCTGTGCCGGTTGATATGAGAATACTTAAGGCTTTAAAACGTTCTCCTCTTGCATTAGACCTTTATGCGTGGTCAACCTATACAGCATACCAAACACAAATAAATGGGCAATCTCGCTCTGTTTCTTGGGAAAATCTGCATGAGCAATTTGGGGCAGAATATAACGATACAAAAAATTTTTCTAAGAAGGCGTGGAAAGCTTTGATAAAAATCAAAGCAGTCTATCCAGAACTATCTTTTGAACGTGTTCATGGTGGAATCAAAATTTTACCATCAAAACCCTCAATTACGATCAAACAAAAAAAAGTCCGCTGACCTGTGGAAAAATAATATAATAAACGGTTCTAACGTTTAGGCTGAAAACGATTCACATAAAACATTAACTATCTGTAATTATATATTTTATATAAGGTGAAATGGTACTCTTTTGAGCGGAAGTGAAGCAAATTTTCAATTTGTGAGTTAAAAAAGTTATTCAGGTGAAACGGTACCCCTAAAAAGGGTGAAACGGTACTCTTTTAGGGGTGAAACGGTACCCCTACCTATAATAATATATATATAGGTTTATCCTGTAGTTGCTCGGCCAAGAAATGTGGAAAACTTGTCACAAGAAAAAACAACACTTAGTTCGCTCCGCTCACAAATCAGAAATTTCCGTTAATCCCTCCCTCGCTATGCCTGTACAAGAGCGCTCCGCGTCCTCTCCGAGGATGACCTTCGGTCACTCTTGACAGGCGCTCGAGTCGGAATTTCTTGCCAACCAAGACGCAATGGCGAGAAGAACGCCATTGCGTCTCTCTCAAAAACAAAAAAGAATATAAGTCAGGACGGTTCGCAAACTCATTTTTGAGTTTGCATATTGCGTAGTCGAAAAAATTCTTCGAATCTTTCTCCTAACCTCTTAGAGGAATTTAACGTCTCAAGTTGATGAGGGTTATTCTTGAAACGACCACAAAATGGTCTGCGTCGCTTGCGACAAAGTGCTATTGCCGAAGGCAATGTGTAAGCGCGCATGATCAACTTTTTTAAAAAGTCTCTCATGACTTCCATCTAGCCATTTTGAACTTTTTCTTGCAAAATATTCTTAGCAAGAATACACTGTATTATGTGCATTACAATTGGAGAGGAGCCATGACATATTCAATCCGACTGCCCCATGAAATAGAGACCCGTCTCGAACAATTAGCGACTCTTACAGGACGGAGTAAGTCGTTCTACGTTAAGGAAGCCATCATTGATCACCTTGATGATATCGAAGACATCTACCTCGCTGAAAAACGATTGGAAGACATTCGTGCCAGTCGTACTCAAACTGTTCCTCTACAAGAAGTGATGAAACGCTATGGCATGGACTGTTGAACTCGACCCTTCTGCAGAGAGAGAGCTAAACAAGTTTGATTCTCAGGAAGCTAAGCGTATCTTACGTTTCTTATTTGAACGTGTTTCACATTTAGAAAACCCCCGCAGCATTGGAGAAGCTTTGAAAGGATCTAAGTTCAAAAATCTTTGGAAATATCGTGTTGGAGACTATCGTATCATCAGCAGCCTTGAAGATAACGTTGCTCGAATTCTCGTTGTGAAGATAGGGGATCGCAAAGAAATTTATCGTTGAATCCAACACCTGTGGTTATAAAGCACGTGCGATTCGGAGAATCGCGCATAAGTGCGCTCCAATCTGGAGACGCCTTCAGTTTATTTTTAAGTTGAACAATACATTCTAAACTCAAATGCCTTTTTAATGGCAAAAAGAACGCCCCACGGAAGCGTAAAAAGTTTTTATAGGAAATCATACTAGCAATGGCTAAGGCTACCTAGAAACACGCGTATGGAGGTTTTATTGGTGTATTTAAATTATCCCCCCATGTGTGCACAGCACTAAGTTTTCAACTTAACAGAACTTTAATCGCACGTTCGGCCCTCTTGGAGAGTCATTTTTCCTCTTCCCGAAACGGCTTTCAACTCTAGTGGAAATTTTGATGGTGAAAAATAAGCTCCCGTAAAAATTTTTACGGGAGCTTGAAAACAGCAGATTTAGAATTAATTTAATGTACGACTCTGTGTTTCTATTAAAACAGATTCATATGTATGTTTTACATAACATTTATAAATATTTTTGTCAATTTCATTTAATGATTCTTCGTTAACAAAATGGTACTGGAAGGATGTATTATATAAATTCTCTCCATAATAAAGCGCGTTCTCTTTAAGGGAATCTTTTACGTTTTTTGTTCCCATGAATTGATTCCTGTCATGACAGATTTCAAAAACATCCCCATTCCAGTTTGTAAAAGTCATCTTATTATAATCACCATGAAGCTTTACACATCCTGTAGTATATCTCCAATTCAGGAACATAGTGTTCTGATTAATCTGAGCGATTACTTCAGTATCTCCCCCTCTGTTAAACTTTCTAACAACAAACTCTAGCGGATTGTCCCCTTCGGCGTTTGCATAAATCCATTTATTATCAGTTCCCGTTTGAACGTATTTTTCAAGGTCCTTGTTATATAAGTTACCTATAAAATTTCTGTGTTGGTTGTTATTAAGTAAATCTCTTGTTAAATTTGTATGTTTCATTTTTTTAAATTGTTTCTGGGCAAATAATATTTCTTCACGAGTATACTTCTCTTTGAAAAACCGAAAATTATTTTCGCTGACTTCATCCGTTTCAATTATTGGTTGTGTAGTTTTTTGGTTATTGTTGTTGAAATTATCAATTGATTTATCATCTTTTTCTTTTATTGAATGTTTTACAACAATTTGTTGTTCATCTTTTTGTTGTTCATCTTTTTCCATTGCAAAAGTAGAAGATGAAATAGAAAATGATAAAAATAAAGCTGTTAAAAATATAGATTTTTTATTTAGAATCATAAATTCTCCCACATTTGTTTGTTTTAATAACCAGTTTTAATTGGCTTAACGATTATTCTCTTCTGACTTTAATAAGTCAACACACAAGAAAGAAGAAAGTCCCCGCTTGGATTTTTAAACATCCTCAGGACGCATTCTTGCCCCATCTACATATGTGAACCTGCCTAACTACCTAAGCAAAAAAATCAAACTAGCGAGCATCTGCGAGCGAGGGACGTCCGAACAGTTTTAGCGAGGCGCGCTGATACATTGCCTTCGGCAACGGCGCGTGTCGCAGGCGACTAAGACTTTTTTATGGCTGGTCCTAACGGCCATCATCAAGTTGATGGTTCAAAATTCCTCAGAGAGGTTAGGAGAAGGACTCAAAGATCTTTCGACTACGCAATATGTGTTG
>PLEQ01000138.1 GCA_003136475.1 Deltaproteobacteria bacterium | reverse complement strand
GCAACGGGTGCAACGGGTGCAACGGGTGCTTCGTGTAGCATTAGCACCAATAACCTTGGTCAAGATGTAATCACTTGCGGGAGCACCAGTGAAATTCTCAACGTCGGATGTGGTACGAATTGCTGGTCGTTTGGTCTGCAAGGCAATGTTTACACAATTCCTACGTCGACCACGACTATGCCTAACTTTGTCGATTTGACTCCACAAGAGACCGTGACCATGTCCAATATCGACGTGCCTAATACGAACTATACAGCTGGGTGGCCAGGTGATACTTCCCGAACAGAGTGGTTTGGTATTCAGTTCCAAGGTTTTATTCAAGTGCCAGCATGCCCGAGCAACGTCTGTGTCTACCAGTTGCAATCTGATGATGGATCGGTTCTGTATATCGATGGCAATCAAGTGGTCAATAATCAAGGACAGCATGCTATTACAGCTGTCAGCGGTTCAGTCACAGCCCTGCCTGGTTGGCACGCCATTACTTTGGACTACTTTCAAGGACCACCAAACGACTTTGCACTCATACTCTCAGTTTCAACAAACGGTGGAAGTACCTTTAGTGTAGTACCTCAGGTCGATCTTATATACCAAAATAGCTGCACAGGTACCGGATGTTGGGTAGCTGGTCTTCACGGTAGCGTTTTTACCCTCCCAACGTCTACAACAGTGCTACCTAACTACAGCACCATGATCCCGACGTCGACAATGGTCTTGCCAAACATCGATGTTCCCAACACTCCTTCGGCCTCAGGCTTCCCAGGTTATACGTCTCTTCAAACATGGTTTGGTGTCGAATTTACGGGATACATCGAAGTTCCAGCTTGTGTCAGTAATACTTGTGTTTACCAACTCCAATCCGATGATGGTGCAATCCTCTATATCGACGGCAACCAAGTGGTCAATGATGACGGTATTCATCCCATTACGACCAAGACGGGGTCAATCACAGCGCTTCCAGGTTGGTATCCTGTAACTTTGGACTACTTCCAAGGTCCACCAACGTACATAGCGCTCATTCTCTCGGTCTCAACCGATGGTGGGAGTACCTTCAATGTCGTTCCTTCCAGCAACTTGATGTACCAAGTCGCTCCATAACCTAGCTGGTCCGCAAGCGAAACCCCAAGCCTCTGAAAAGAGATACTTGGGGTTTTTCAATTTAGATCAATTTCATCGTTTTCCATTTGCCGCTATAGAATCTAAGAGCAAAAAGAAGGCCTATTGCGAATATAAAGCCAACGTAGATAGACCAAGTGAGTAAGGGATCAAAATGCCAATTCCTTATAGCCATATAGGTAGCCACGAGCATAGTCAAATCACCGAGAATCGAAATATACATACAGAAGCGCGTGTCTCCAGCAGCGCGTAAGGTTGCAGAATAGACTAAATTGATTGCGGTTCCCCAAAAATAGACCACCAAGAGTTTTAACATATNNACTCACACCCAGGTACAAAACCTTGTCATAATCTTGACCGATGCTTTCCGGAATAAACATCGCAACCATGGGCTCAGCTAAAAACCAAACGATAAGGGTAAAAAGACTCGTCAAACTAAAGACCATTTTGGCACCCGAATAGGTGGATCGTAAAGCCAGACTCTGGTTTTTGGCGCCCAGATATCTCCCGACGATGCTCATTAAGCCAATGTTGATTCCCCATACCGGATAGAAAGCTAAAATATCCCAATTAAAAGTGATCGTCATAGCTAAAGCTTCGTGGATTCCATACGAATGAAACAAAGCAACGAATGTGCTGAAAGCGAAAAATATGAGAAAGAACTCGATGCCCGTTGGTACACCGTAGCGAATGATCTTCTTCATAATTGAAAAATCGAAACGTAAAACGTCTTTAAGAGAGAAGCGATCTTTAAATTGAGTTCTGATCAAAATGACTACGAATATTAAACTCATTAAAAAGATGCTTAGGGGTGTACTTAAAGCCGCACCACACATACCACTGAAGAAAGGCCAGTAGTTTTGGTGAATGAGAAAATAGGTCAAAGGAATATTGATTGCCATCCCAAAGAGATTCACCCACATCCNNTATTGAATCGCGAGCGTGACCTCTTCGGTCTTTTCCCCAGTCCATTGAAAGTAGAGCGGTGCAAAGTAGTAACCCCCGATCAAAATGAAAGGATACATACAGACAGAAAAGATGAGACCTTGGGTGAAGACCAGCGCACAATTCTTCTCCTCATTGGCCCCGAAATACTGAGCGACGAGCGGAGTAATATAAGTTAACACGCCAATAAAAAACTGAATCCACAGCAATGCTAAAAAACCGCCAATCATGGAGGCAGCGGGATAGACGATGCCCATGGAGCTCAGGAGACAACGATCGGTTAGGAACATAATACTCAATGAAGATTGCGAGACAATGATCGGCAAAGAGGTTTTGATAAGCTCGTTCAGCCCGCCTTTTCTTCGAAAATGACGCTCGACAAATCTTTTCATAACTCGCCTCAGTTTCAAACAATTGCCAAAAAATAGATAGAACATGCCTTGCGCACGTGAATCAGTGACCCAGAAAGAATACAGCCTTTATTTTTTGAATTAAGAAGCTAGCGTCTGGCCTAAGCTAGAGAGAATCGCTGAAAGCGTAGCTATATTACCAGATTGATTTAAAAAAAGCTAGATCGATTCTCAATAGAATGGCTGTAAATCAGGATGACTAAGGTTTTCAGCCGATTCGAAAAATCAACTAGACGGACTTTCCATGAAATACTAAGGTTTGGCTTCCTTCAACCATTGTTTTTTGGACTATGAAAACACCACTGAGCGAACACCATCCTCTCTTTAATATTGGCTTGCGAATCAGAGAACACGCGAATGACTTCCTTGTTTCGCACAATTTAAGCTACTTTCAATTTGCTCGAGTCTACACGGATGGCAGTGGCTTTGGTTTGTCAAACAAACCCGAATTTATCTTGGAATATACCCGCTGCATCGGAAAGACGGTTTCCGCCATTTCAGGGGAGCAGGTGGACAAGCAGTGTTACTTCTATCTTTGGGACGAACACTTTTCATCTGAAATGATTCAGCTCGCTCAGGTTCATGGCATTCACAAAACCTTGGGTCTAGTGGAGCGGTTTCCGACCCATTATAATCTTATTGCGTTTGGGCGTCCGCATCAAAACACACCTTCTATTGAAGCCTATCTCAATCAATTAGAAGAGATGAGAAACTTCGTCAAAGGGTTTAAGAAAACGTGTAAGGACTGGCTTCACGAAGCGGAGCTTCACCGTTTAGAGATTCCACCTTCTTTACAAGATGATAATCACGAGCGAATGTTCTGGCCGAAGAGGCATATTGCCATTTTATATAAAAATATGCAGCGCGAAATCAGTCTTCGGGAATATGAGTGCCTTCACCTTTTGATGAATGGCCTTACGTTAAAAGAAATAGCAAGTGAACTCACACTGTCCCCACGGACTGTTGAAACTCATCTTGAAAATTGCAAGACTAAGTTTGACTGCAGGGACCGCTCCAATTTGAGAGATCTTTATCTTTGTTTAGGTGCCGGACGTTCCTACTTAGGACAAGAATAAACCGCTAAACTATCTGCCATGCGAAAGGAGTGTCCTACTTCTTGATGCGCATCGGGCACCGAGAAATGTGCCATATGGGCCTTCCATGCTCCGCTTTCTTTCACGAGGGTATAAGACGCTCGCACTGACGGGTAGGCAAAGTCTTGGCCCTCTATGGTAGGATGAACAGCAATATCCAAGTAACCCCATGCGACTTGGCCTAGACAGGAGAAACGAAAATTAGAGAGTTGGAACTCGAGATTTTGCGATTGGGCGAGATCACGCTGAATCTCATTCTTTAATCCTTGGTGACCCTCCCGAAATTCGTCGGCACCCGTTCCCACAAGTAAGACGGTCTTACTTTGTGAGAAAGTTGCCAGAGCTAGTTCCGGGTTTCTTTCCGTATAGGCTTTCATCCAATTGCGGATCGGTTCAAGAATCTCATCCAAACCATTGCCACAAGCATACTCCGTCTCTTCCGAGATTTTGGCAATAAGACTTGAATTAAAAACGAGTACGCTGAGAAAGATGACAAATCGTTTCATTTTAGAGCCCTTTCAAAAAGTTATGATAAGCGGGATACTATGTCATTTTTAATCGTTTCTAATCCGGGAAAGTCCCGGAGTCCGTTCTTTGAATCAAAAAAGTTCTAATGGAACACTCACCTTGCTTATATTACGTGTATGGATTGGCAAAGTTAAAGAATTAGACAAAGGAAACTGTGGTGGAAAAAACCTTCGGTCGAGTACTTATTACAGCGTTTTTAGGTTCTATGTTAGTTTCCAATGTCGCCTGGTCATGGGGGGCACGGGGCCACGCGATGATAGGGCGAGTGGCCGCCCGTCTCGTTAGCGAGCAAAATGATCGTAGCTTTGCCAAGCCGTTCGAATCGAAACTTGAAATGATCGGGCACCTGTCGAATATTCCGGATGTCTTGTGGAAAAACGCTGATCGCAAAATAACGAGTCGGACGAATCCGACGCATTTTTATCAAGTCGATACGATTGTTGAAAATCAAACCTTCGACACGTTGCCGAAAACAATTAAGGCTACGGTTGACCAGCTGCGGGCGAATTGCCAAAGATCAAACAGTCTGCCTTGCTACGAAGAAAGCACTCCAGAAGCCTTGATGGCTAAGCTCGGCAGTGCGCCGTGGCGAATACAGCAGTTTACTAAAAAAATGGAAACCGCTTTGGGCGCTATCAAACATAATCCTTTGAAACATGATGACATTCCATATATTGACGAAGCCCTGACGTATGCCGGTATTGTCAGCCATTTTATTGGTGATCTGACCCAACCTCTTCATTGCGCCTATGACTATGATGGCGTCGCTCTTGGCCAGCGTGGCTTGCATTCTTATTTTGAAGATGCGATCGTTAACGTCCTGCCGCTCAGCACACCCCAGCTTATTTACGACTATATCATCACAAATAAACCTTTCGAAACAATCATGCAGACTGTCCCCCTGGAATTGCGCAAAGATGCGTTTGCCATTGCGTTGGCAATAGCTCTCGACAGTAATGCCCACCTGACTCAATTACAGGAAATGGATCGTGACTTAGCTATCGAGAAAAAAAGCAATGACAGCACCAACCATGAGAGACACGGCGCAAAACGCAAACCAGCTAAAGAAGTAATTGACCAATTCCAGACCTTCACCGTCGCTCGTCTTGCGGTTGCAGCCGATACGCTTGCTCACATCTGGTTGTATTCTTGGGAAAACGCTGGTAGTCCCAATCTGGAAGCGTACCAAAGTTTGTTTTATGCGTTGAACCCACCAATCATCGATGTCGACTATCTTTAGNNTCATCGGATTCAGAGCTTTCACCACTGCCTTCCCTACAGCACACCTCATTCCAAAAGAAATCGTCTGGTCAATACTCGCAAGAACCGAGATAATGAGAAGAGAACTTCAGATCTTTCCTGAACATGCGAGAACAATTTATGAATTTAGCCAGAAAGAGCTACGAATTGCCCAGTAGACCGAAATTTTTTCTATTTGCGGCAATTCGTGAAAAAATGCGTGAAGGCTATAGCCGCTCGGATCTTAAGGCTGACCTCATTGCAGGACTTATTGTTGGAATGGTTGCTATTCCGCTCGGAATGGCCTTAGCCATCGCTACGGGTGTTCCTCCGCAATACGGACTTTACACCGTAGTTTTTTCAGGGCTTGTTGCGTTATTAGGCGGATCTCGCTTCAATGTCTCCGGCCCGACTGCCGCTTTTGTCGTGATATTGGCGCCCATAGTCGGTCAATATGGACTTGGCGGTCTACTGCTAGCCAGTTGCATGGCCGGTATCCTACTCCTTATTTTGGGTCTAACACGACTGGGGAGAGTCATCCACTTCGTACCCTATCCGGTGACAACAGGTTTCACGAGTGGCATTGCCGTCGTCATCGCTGTGATCCAGTTAAAAGATTTTTTCGGTCTCAAGATTGAGCATATGCCGGATTCTTTTTTCGAGCGTATTAGGGTCCTTTTGCATGCTGCCCATACTTGGTCGCCGGCCGAATTCGGAATCGGCTTGCTAACACTCGTGTCCCTAACTTTGTGGCCACGGATCAATAAGCGCATTCCCGCACCCCTTGTCGTTATGATCGCAGTAAGCTGTGGTGTTGCACTACTCAATCATTTCTACCCCAGTCTTGCTATTACAACGATCCGCGATCGCTTTGCCACGACTGTCAACGGTGTTCTTATACACGGAATTCCTGCAACACTCCCGCATATAGATTGGCCGTGGAACTTTTCAGATGCTTCGGGCAAGACGCTTGTCCTGGATTTTGCAATCATTCAAAACCTCTTTCCAGCAGCTCTTGCCATCGCCTTGTTGGGAGCCATAGAGTCCTTACTCTGTGCCGTGGTTGCGGATGGTATTGCACAAACGGACCATGATCCGGATTCTGAACTTGTAGCCTTAGGCATTTGCAATATCATTTGCCCCTTCTTTTGTGCCATTGCTGCCACAGGCGCCATTGCTCGTACCGCTACCAACCTGCGTTTTGGAGCGCGCTCTCCCCTCGCTGCAGTTTTTCACTCCATCGTTGTTCTCTTTATCATTATATTTTTTTCGCAGTATGTTTCTTGTCTACCGATGGCAGCGTTGGCCGCTTTGCTGATCTTTGTGGCTTACACCATGTTTGACAGCAAGCATTTCCTACACTGTCTCAGAGTGTCACCAAGGAGTGATCTCGCTGTTCTGCTCACCTGTTTTGCATTGACGGTTATCTTCGATATGGTCATCGGAGTTACTTTTGGTATCCTTTTGGCTTCCTTTCTCTTTATTCGTCACATGTCAACCGTCAGTCGGGGCGAGCAGTGGGTGGGTGTTCATCACAAAGTCTTTGGTGACTTGGCACCAGAGATTATGGTTTACGAGATTGCCGGACCACTATTCTTCGGTGCTGCCGAAAAGGCTATGGAAAGCGCAACAATTATCAATCCTGAAATTCGCACGGTCATTTTTAATTTGGAAAGTGTTCCATCCATCGATTTAACGGGTATGATTGCTCTCGAATCCGCAATTCTTAAACTGCTTGGAAATGGTATTGCGATTCGAATTGCGGGCGCACGCGAGCAACCCACATACGTTCTCAAAAAATCACAAGTTCTACGGGACCACCCCGACATTCTCTGCGAGGGAAACTTGCAAGAAGTGCTTAAAGCGACACGCCTTCACATTTTGATCTAAGCTCTAAAGAAGACCCAATTTTCACTTTTCACCTATGTTTCTACTAACTAAACCAGGTTTGATTTGACGCCCAGACCATGCTAGACTACGCCTCCAACGACTTAAGGACACCTCCTATGAAAATCAATAATTGGCTTGTCGTATTTATTCTATGTATGAACCTAGGGAGCTCCCTCGCAATCGCTCAACCCTCATCGCGAGAACTCGCAGAACGTGCCTATCTGCAGGCTCATGATGATTCTCCCCAGCTCCATAAATTTTACAGTGATCCTAACTGGCACCTCGTAGAACAGCAAACTCTTGAAGAAGCTCGGAACCAGGTTCCCTCGCAAACTTTGGGTCGTCTTTCCCTAAGAACATGGTCCTGCGGACCAAATTCGGTCGCTCGAGCCTTCTGTATCATCGGTGTGGACCTTTGCCCAAAGGACCTTTGCGCTGATGAAGCATACGAAGATGTGTTCGAAACATTCGCTCATTCTTTCCCCAAAGGGTTAGGGGCTCCCACCACAAGTTCCGGCACCTTTCTGGCTGGTGGCTTGATGGCAATGGGTTTTGTGGGTGCCGGCCAGGGCCCCAGACAAGCACCCTATCTGTTTGCAGCTTCGCTAGTTTCGTTTCTAGCGGGTATTTCTCCTTATCTCCTGACTTATCTCGGGCTAAACGCGGGGGCTCCTCCGCAATGGATCGTCAATCATCTGGCTGAAGATTCCCGCTTTTCCCAAGCACATCCCAAACTCTTCGCCACCGATTCTTTTGACGATCTAAAACAATATCTGCAGATCTCAGTTGGCTCTCAAAAACGCCCAGTCATCGCACTCGTTATCTTTGATGCTCTAGCATGGCATTACGTCACCATTGTTGGTTACAACGACCTCGGTCAGGAATTTCTTGTGTTGGATACGGACAAGAGTATTTTTAAAATTTCTTATGCCAACATGGCGCTTCTTATGAACACCGGTCTTCTGCCAGATGATACATACTCTACCTACCTAATCGTATCTCGACTTGGGAGCCTATTATCTCTGAACGTTTTCAATGCTATTAGCTTCGCTCTGGATACCCCGTCAGAAGAGCCCTAAGGCTCTTTTCGGTCGCTCAGGGTCAGACAACTTTTTTTTGTCTTCCATTAAGCGCGCTGGCAATAGGAGTGCAAGGAAGATAAATACTGCGGTTGTATAATCCACCTGCTTAAATAACTGGTGAGTATGAAAGTAATGAAGAGCGACTCCAACAATTAAAACAAAAACTAAACATATATAAAGTGAGACTTGCCGATTAAGCAAGGGATCATATTTCACAAAGCTTTGAACGGAAACCTGAGGTACCGGCAAAGGTCCTCCCATGGATTCGGGTTTCCACCCCGGAGCCTTCCACCAGACATTCCATTTATTTCTCCACCCATGAACTTGCGTCGAGAGCTGGTACAAAGAAAACCAGAAACGGATATTGGCCCACGCTGGGTTGAAGCTTGCTAGAGGCGTGACTGTGCCATATACGGGTTCCTTTTTTTCCTCACAAAATGTACCAAAAAGACGATCCCAAATAATCAAAACACCGGCATGATTTTTGTCAATGTATTCGGGATTGATTCCGTGATGCACGCGATGGTGAGATGGGGTATTCAAAAACCATTCGAGAATGCCCAGCTTCTTTAGCGCTCGCGTATGTATCCAGAATTGAAAAATCGTATTGAATTGATAGCATGTAAGAAACAGCACCGGATGAAAACCCAATAACGCTAATGGTAGATAGTAAAGACAGGAAAATAGCGGCTGTAAAGCACCTTGACGTAAGGCGACCGAAAGATTGTATTCTTCGCTTTGATGATGACCTTCGTGCGAACCCCAAAACACGGCAACGCGATGACTCGTTCGGTGAAACCAATAATACAGAAAATCAACCAGCAGAAAACAGCTAAACCCCGTGCCCCAATCTGTTTTAATTTCAAAAAATTTAAAATTTTCGTAGCATATGCCATACGCAAGCGTTATGAGACCTGCGTAGAATATGTTGGCGATTTGGGAATAGATACCCATGGTCAAATTGGCTATAGTGTCGTTGAGTCGATAGAAGCTCTTGTTCAAACGTTTAGAAACCAAGACTTCCAGAATTATGAAGAAGATAAAAAATGGAATAGAATAAGTTATGAATGGTGGTGTCGCATAGTTTCCGGTCATGGATCACCTTTTCATCAAATTTTCATCTTCATCCTTATCGAGCTCGCTAATTCAGACATGTTCTTATCTCCTAAGAACTGTTCTCTATCAAGTCCTGAATTTGTTCCTAAGCTTTAAGGATGCTTCTCACTCAATGTTAACCCGATGACCGCGTTGTCCCATTGGCGAACTTTATCGAGAAGCTCGGGATCTTCTGAGAGTTTATGTCCATAAGAAGGAATCATCTTTTTCAATTTCAATTGCCAGCTTGGGCTTGTAAGTTTTTCTTTGAAAGATTTGTCAAGCAGCCTGAGCATCAAATCCACAGCAGTCGACGCTCCAGGTGAGGCGCCAAGCAGTGCTACAAGACTGCCATCTTTAGAAGTGACAAGTTCCGTACCAAACTGTAAGAAACCACCGGTTTCGGGGTCATCTTTGACCATCTGCACGCGTTGACCGGCAGTTTCAAGTCGCCAATCAGCCATCTTTGCATTCGGAAAATATTCCTGTAGTGCAGCTAAGCGCTGCTCAGGAGTCAACAGAAGTTGCGTAATGAGATATTGCGTTAGTGCCAGGTTGTGCCAACCCGCTTCAGCCATCGGAACGATATTTTCAAGTGTAATCGTTTCGACAAAACCAAGCCATGAACCATTCTTAAGAAGCTTCACCGCGAATGTAGCAAAGGGTCCGAAGAGAAGAGCTTTTTTTCCATTGATGATACGTGTATCTAAATGCGGCACAGACATCGGGGGAGAGCCTAAGGCTGCCTTGCCATAGACTTTGGCCGAGTGCTGGCTAAGCAAGGTCGGGTTGTCTGTTACAAGCCATTGACCACCGACAGGCACACCTCCGAACCCCTTACTTTCAACGATACCCGATCTCTGAAGGGGAGCTAAAGTCCCTCCACCCGCTCCGATAAAAACGAACTTTGCTTTGACAGATTGTTTAGTATTTTTTTTAAGATCCTTAACAACGATGTTCCAAGTAGCGTCCGCATAGTGTTTTATGTCCATAACTTCATGATTGAGATGAAGTGTAGCATTGCCGCTTCTGAGCAGAATGGCCATCAGGTCTTGCGTAAGTGTACCAAAGTTGACATCTGTACCCAATTGCATGCGGGTTGCTGCCACTTTTTGACTTGCACTGCGGCCTTCCATAACCAAGGGCATCCATTGTGTGAGCTGATCACGATCTTCGGAATATTCCATGCCTTTGAAAAGAGGCTGCTGACTGAGTGCCGCATAGCGTTTTTTTAGAAATGCAACATTGGCATCACCCCAAACAAAGCTTATGTGAGGAACTCTATTGATAAAGGACTGTGGCGAGAGAATTTTCTTCTGTTCGATTAAAAAAGCCCAAAACTGCTTGGAAATTTCGAAAGATTCATTAATTTCAAGGGCCTTTTTAATATCTATGGTACCGTCTGCTCTTTCAGGCGTGTAATTGAGCTCACAGTAGGCCGCGTGTCCAGTACCGGCATTATTCCATGCGGAAGAACTCTCCAAAGCAACAGCTTCGAGTTTCTCAAAAATCTCAATGGAGATATCCGGCTCCAACTCTTTGAGCAAAGCCCCAAGCGTCGCACTCATAATACCCGCACCTACGAGCACAACGTCGATTGTTTTCTCAATTCGTTTGGCATTTGCGAGACCACTGGGAGCTATACATAGACAAAGTAAACTTAAAAGCAGTTTTCGCATCGAATCTCTCTTCCTCAACCCAAAGAGGATAAGTTTCAACTTTTGATTCCAACGACCCTGGGGATCGAATCACGGCACGTAGCTGAAACAATTATAGCATCACGTAATGTCCAAAGAGTCTTTTGCATTGAAAAAGATACACGCGATATAAGAACTCCCGCCAAATACATTCGTTAGATACCTAAGTGTGGTACTGAGAGGATTATCCGGTGTCAAGACCTACCCAATATTCAATCGATAACCGAACGAGCCGTTGCTGTAGTTTCCAAATATTTTTCTGAGTGAGATGAGTCTCTTTTACTTATCACTCACGGGTTTTAGAAAAATTCTGCAATTTTTCTGTCCAATCCCCATCCCATCATGAAAGCTTCCGAAAATGTTGGCGTAATAAGGGGCGAAAGTATTTTGCAAACTCGCAGGCCTAAAGGTGAGTATCTTTAAGCCGAAAATACCATGTTTTCAGTTAAAATACCGGGGTTGCTAGGTCATCACGTTAAGTCGACTGACTTTCATTAGGGTTACAGACCTGCGAACTGTAGCCATCCTGACGCTTCGCAGCTGACTTAGGGCCTATTTTGAAAACGATGTTGGTTGATGTTTCACTTTGGCCATGGCTTCCAGATAAGACAAAAGAGATTTTACAGTCTTTTCCGGTGACGCATCCATAGCTCTAAGGCTAGGCATCGTCGAGTTAAAACGAATAGACGTCGGATCTAAAATCCATTTTTCTAACCAGTCTTTCTTCCAATAATCCATAACACTCACCGGATAGTTGAGCTCGGGCGCTTTGCTAGCCCCCTCTCCATTGAGCGTATGACAGTGCATACAGGTTGTTCTAAATACAAGAAAACCAGCTTTCACCTCGTCAGAAGCTCCTAACGGGGGAGCTGTGTTGGGAAATTGCTCACTAAAACGTATCAGATCAATAGTCGTGATTTGATAGGGCCAATTCATGGCCCCCTCGTTTCGCAAGACTTCATTCGTCCTATTGTCCCAAGCAAGATAGAAGGGCCCCAGATCCACATGCTCATTATTTTGGATGCTATTGACGACTTTGAACGAAGCTTCAGCCCCTTTAAACATTAGATAACTTTTATGGGCCTTGAATTTCAAAATCGGGATTGATGGTTTATAACCATCGCTACAGGTAAAAAGGACGTCTTCGGCCTGCGTCCACGTCGGGCCATAAACCAAGCTAAAAATTTTTTGCGTGTCAAAGCCCGTATATTTTTTTTCTCGCTTCTCATGCGGCTCCCATACTTGTACCTCCTGCTGAGCTATTTTTGCAGATAGCTCAGCGAGGGTCAGAGTGGCTACCGACTTGCCATGTCGTTTAAAAACTAATGTTTGTGCGCTAGCCAATTGGGCAACAAGAAGCCATGCTATCGACCAAAAACTCCTAGACAGACGCATGGGGCCTCCTTTCCAAACGTGTGTTTGTGCTCTCATTCGACAGAATTTGATCGCAAAACAAACGCCTATGGAACTCATGGATAATATATNNTATATTGATAATAAGATGAAGTTTATGGTTTTTTGGTACTTCGTCAAGTTGTTTTATAGGCAAGCTTTCGATTTTATAAGCTTAAAAGTCTTTTCTGATTTCAGTTATCCTCAAAACGCCACCTAGCCAAATAGACCTCTGTGTCCTTGACTTTCTTACTCTTAGGTATAGTAGTACCACGTTAGTTTTATAAGCGAGCTGCAGTCTTTAAACGTAAGGATCATCCTCATGATTGCTCTAAAAATAAGACAGGTTCCTATTTGGATATTCCTAACATTTTTTACGGGCTTTTCTTTGCCGATTCAAGCATCCGAGGATGAACAGAAAGAGAATCCATCCCAATCTTCTGATGATCATCAGGTGCCAGAGTTAGAAAACNNAGTACACCAAACTCCAAATCCGAATGTGTTAGCTGTTCGTCTTCGTCGAGGCTATTTTCAATGGAGTAACTTTGAGCGTCAACCGGCCACCGTTGGGGACCCCTACCTCCTTTTTTTCTTGTGCGGTATAGAGCTCCTTAGATATTTAAATATTGAATTTCGAATGCCTGATCACGATCGATCAAGATTGATGACCCGAGGTCCCACTATTCCCTATACACTGGTGACGCTTCCCCATAGCTATTACTTATTTAATGTACTTAACTCAATTTTAGGTTTTGGCGAGAGACTTGCACCATGCTCTGGAATATTAAGCACCACTGAATTTATTACTCATTATATTGATGGACGTTGGCCTATGGCAGTCCCTCCGCCAAACACGCAGCAGGACGTGCTCGCATACCAAGACATGGTTCATGATCAGATCAACCACGTTTTCCTTCATATCCTTACTCCTGACGAAGCGCTTAGGATTGTCCGAAGCAGAATTCAGTTTTTCTTTCGCTTCATTCAAACCAGTCAATCATGCTTTCAAAATAACCCAGAGCTCTTGCTCATCCTCGAATGCTTACTCAAGTGTGGAGCGTTGAATCTCGACACTGATCAGGGATCCACAGCCAATTCTTACAGTGACAACAGCAGAAATGAAGGGTTTAAAAGGCTTATGTGGGCCTTTCTATTTGGTGTTGACCGCAACAGAAATTACGCTGATTTTCTAATAAAACTAAGAATAGAAAATTATGATGAAAGCGGACAGCTTGATCGCTCACAGCTCTTTTTATTAACGTTCATGGATGCGCTACACACCCTCATGGACTACTATGTGGACAAAGAAATGAAAGATACAGCAGCAGATTTTAGCGAAGCATTTTCTAGATTAAAAAAATTTAAATCCGATCAAACCTTTGCAAGTAATATCGATAAGCTGGTATCCTATGCTCAAGAATGGAGCCTTAGTTTTCAGATCTTTTATATGGATCATGATATTTCTCTACCCGATAACGACTCTCTCGAGGCTATCTACCAGCGAACGCTTACAGGTATAGTTGCGCGCAGAGAACTTTTGGAAACTCTAGTTCCAAACTATGTTCGCCAAGTTTCTGGGCTGCCAGGATACTTCCCACGGGAAGAGCAGGCTGAGAATAGAGAGGAAGAAGAAAGCTCTGAAGAGGAACGTGTTGAAGAAAATCATCAAGACTCCGTCAGAAACCGCATGGTTTTCGAATTTCGACCGAACCAACTTTGGAGAAGCATGCTGTCGCTTCTCTTTCCCTTTTGGCGCATAGGGTTCCATCTGTATTGACCGTAAAAACCCCTCTCATGCCGACTGCATTTCGAAGTATGGTCCGAGCAGATTTTTTAGAGAATTTTTTCTGCAAAATCCTGACATCTTGGAAAGCGTTTATAGAGCTCCCTAAGATTTTTTAGGCTTTCACATCTTTTAATAGCATCAAAAGGTGGAAAATCAGGATTTCTGCGGCGAGTATCGAAAGAATATATGTTTGCTAACATATGAAATTCCGATCGCTTTTCGCTAATTTTTAACAAATCTTTTTGTTCAATCAGTGACCGCGCAAAGAGTTGAAACATCGCAAACTCGGCTTCCAATTCTTCCTCTTCTTCTTCCTGTCGAAGGTCTGCAAAAATCTGAAGGATTAGCGATGCCAATTCTTCTTGCGCCAATTTCTCCCCTTCATCTTCCTCCTCAGAATCAGACTCAAATTCAAACAATTCACTGCNNTGTTGAGAAAATACCGGGGACGCTGCTCTCAGAGAATCCGAACTGTCTCTTAGCGATTGCCAACCGGAACTAGAATCTCCAAGCCCTAAAGAAATCTCATCGCTCTGCGCCTGTGCACAAGGAGAACTAAACGTGAGCCAAAAACAACAGATCGATACAATAATTTTACAGACATTTTTAAACATACATCTTCCTTAAATTCTATGGATTCANNGGTTATGTGCTAAGCTAAGTTTGGGAAATTCATATAAAGAAAATAAGTCAGGCGCCAGTGAAGCTGATCATTTTCTTTACTGAGTTTTGAGGTAAGAGCGTGTCTAACACTGTGCTGTCGTAAAATAAAGAACTTTTACTTTGAATTCCTCATGTGCGAACTAAGATACTATAAGATCTTATAAAATTTTTTCTTTGAAGGAGCCCTCATGATCGATTTATACACCTGGAAGACACCGAACGGTCAGAAAATTTCTATTATGTTGGAAGAAGTTCAGCTTCCTTATAAAATATTGCCTGTCGATTTGTCCCGCGAAGAGCAATTTAAACCGGAATTTCTAAAAATCAGTCCTAACAATAAAATACCCGCGATTGTGGACCATGACGCTGAAGGATCGTTGTCGCTGCCTATCTTTGAATCGGGCGCCATCCTTATTTATCTGGCAGAAAAGTCGGGTCACTTGCTTTCTAAGAATATCCCTCTTCGCATGCAAGCCATCGAATGGTTGATGTTTCAAATGAGTGCTATTGGACCCATACTGGGACAATTGAATCATTTTCGGCGCGCCCCCGAACAAATTCCTTACGCGATCGAGCGCTTTACGACAGAAACGAAGCGTCTTTTGAAGGTTGTGGAAAAACGCTTGTCTGAAGCACCCTACCTGGCGGGTCCTCAGTACTCGATTGCTGATATCGCAAGTTATCCTTGGTTATCGCGCTACGAGTCTTTTGCACTCAATCTCAAAGACTACCCCAATATGAAACGCTGGCTAGATGAGTTGTCGACACGACCAGCAGTGAGTAAAGGGATGAAGATTCCGAATGTTTAGGTTGAAACCGAGCTAGAGTTCACATTCCGCGCTCTCTTCCAGGTTGCCAAAACATGGTTGGCAATGTCTAGTACGCCTATATTTTTGGTGACCTGGGCAAAAACAAAAGGGCCTTCGCCCCGCATTTTGCGGGAGTCACGGTCCATAATGTTCAAATCAGCACCCACATGCGGTGCTAGATCGATCTTGTTGATCACCAGCAGATCAGATTGGGTTATGCCCGGACCGCCTTTCCTTGGCACTTTGTCACCACCAGCGACATCAATCACGTAAATCGTATAGTCGACGAGCTCGCGACTGTACTGCGCGGCTAAGTTGTCGCCACCACTCTCAACAAATAGGAGTTCGGGCTGAAACGCTGTCATAAGGCCTTCGAGCGCATCGAGATTGTGACTGATGTCTTCACGAATAGCAGCATGCGGGCAGCCGCCGGTTTCTACCGCACGAATTCTCTCAGCCGGAAGAGCTTCATGACGGATCAGAAATTCGGCATCTTCACGCGTAAAGATGTCGTTCGTAACGACGCCCAAGGAGTAGTGGGCACGTAAGTTTTGACACAAGGCCAAAAGCAGAGCCGTCTTGCCACTTCCGACCGGCCCTCCGATGCCGATGGTAAAAGATCTTTTTTTATAATCCCGATGCAGTGGGTAGGCGCGATCATGAAAAAGCCCAGGATGCGCCCAATGCTCATGGGTGTGCGTATGGCCACTGTTTTCATGAGAATGTGTTGTAGAACTATGCGGGTGAGTATCGTGGTGTGTATGTGTCATCCGGACTCCTTAGGATTGAAAAAGTTTCGAATAGAGACGGTCGTGTAAAGATTGGAAGATTTCAAGAAGGGGAGCGGTTTGGGCCAAGTCCTTGCTCCGTAGCTCGGCGCACTCTTGCAGAACGGCATCCAAATTCTGAGCAAATCCGGGTTGAATTTGTTGCGCCTGATAGGGACCTACGACGCCGAGACGAATGGCTGCCGATAAGATGCTTCTGAGAACCATATAGAGCAGTAACTCTTGCATATCGCTCAGGCTGAGCCCCAGCGCTTTCATAGATGCCCCGAAAATAGGAGCAAAATGTTGGTGAAAGTTCTCTAATTTAGTGACCCCGTTTAAAAGCACTAGCTTTTCGTTCGCTAGCGAGCGCATACATGTGGCGAGAAAGGTCCGGCCCTGAATACGACTGGCACGATTGGAAACAGAACTACTTAAAAACGCGTCACAGAATTCATCGAGTTGCGCGAGTGATTTTGTACCTTCAAAGGCTTCACTAGCCAGTGGCAGTACACCATGCTAGGTTTGCCAAAGACCTTCTTTGAGAAAAACTTCCAGTCCAGCAGAGCCTTGAATTTCGCCGGCTTGCAAAGCGGCTTCAAAACCTCCTGAGTGCGCAAAGCCGCCGGTAGGAAATGCGGAATCGCTGAGCTGCATGAAGAGCCAGGCTTTAGACACGTTGAGCTTCCTAAAATAAAAAGTAACGTTGGCTAAGCGGAAGGGA
>PLEQ01000371.1 GCA_003136475.1 Deltaproteobacteria bacterium | reverse complement strand
GTCAAGGACCGGATCCACAAAGGCAATTTTTCACAAATGGCCCAGACCTATTCCATCAGTCCTGACGGGCGAAAAGGGGGGCAGCTTGGTCCTTATGCCAAGGGTGACTTACCGCAGGTCTTCGAATCTGCTTTTTTCCAGCCGGTCGGACAGATCAGTGAAATTTTCAAATCGACTTACGGCTTTCATATCTTTATAGTTGACGAAAAGAATGGGCCGAGAAAGCTATCTTTCGAAGAGTCCAAGCAAGATATTGAAGGGACTCTTTTGAAGGAGAAGCAATCTTTGGCATTTAAGGATTGGGTTGAATTTGCGATTCGGTCTGTTCAAGTTCGAATTATAAGAAGTCTTTTGTAATGTCTATAAAAAAAGCAATCCCTGGTTTCGGTCTCGTCTTATTTATGAGTTTTGCCGCACAGGGCGCAGACGTCAAGGAAGTCCTGCTCGATCGCATTTGTGCCCAAATCGATTCAGAACCTATTTTACTGAGCGAAGTGCAGAATAAAGTTGAATTTGGCCCGCTTGTGAAGTTTTCGGACTATGGGGGCACAGCTGCTGCACCGCCGGATGATTTTACGCGTGCACTGAACGGCNNCGCGTGAATGCGCGTATTATCATGCGCAAGGTCGACGAACTGGATATCCAAGTAAAAGATGAGCAGGTTGAAAATCAAATCAAGCAGATTCTTGCTGATGGAAATTTCACGCCTGAGAGTCTTAAGGAATATCTTGCGAAACAGAATAAAACCTACGAGCAGTACAAGAAAGATATCCACGATCAAATGGTATTCGCGCGATTCCGCGGCCGCTTCATCCTGCCGCTAATCAAAATTACGGATCGCGACACGGAAGCGTACTNNGTTCTATGCCCGATGCGGCGGAATTGTCTTTGCGAAAGATTGTCGTTCCCATCGAAGATGAAGCTGTGGCGCATGAAAAAGAAAACTTGGCGATGCAAATCTACAAGAATCTGACATCAGGCCTGCCCTTTAAAGAGGCGCAGACACTCTTTGCCAAAGGCGAAAGTGATAACTCAGCGCAGATTTTTAAATTGCAAGATCTCGGCCCCAATATTCGCCCCCACATTAAAAATCTCAAGATTGGCGAGTTTTCACCGCCGATTAGAGTGGGGATGAACTATATTCTTTTTTTCGTGGAAGATCGTCGGCTTGTCGGTAGCCAGGAATTTCGTGACCAAAAAACTAAACTTGAGAACGAACTGCATGGGCTTGAGGTTATTCGCCAGACCAATCTCTGGCTCCAGAAAGAACGGGACAGGTCCAAAATAGTTATTATTAAAGACTAGCTGCGACCGCCGACCCCAGCCCTCATTTTTTGCGCCCCCCTTCTAAGTGGACTTTTTTCTTGTGCTTTCTATCTAGTCGACTATCATGCGATGGTTTTTATGGTGGGATTGGCGAAGGGGTTAACGCACCGGATTGTGATTCCGGCACGCATCGGTTCAAATCCGATATCCCACCCCATAAACTCTTCTAAATTAATATGTTAGCCTAAGATTGACCAGGCGATTAAGACTTAGCCTTCAAAAGCGTTCAAGTCCCAGATCCAAAAATCCTCCGGCCATTGCGCCAAAATTCACTACCGGTTAAAATTTGTGTAGATAACAGTACATAGGAGGGGGAGATGTTTTTCCTCATAAAGGGCATGCGTGCAGGTGCCTTCTTACTCACGTTTTTTGTCGTCAATGCATTAGGAACGTCTCTGTACGCAACGACTATTGAAGAGAGTGAGGCTTATGTAGAGCAACATTGCGGAGAAAAAATTGATTTAGCAGTGCTCTTAAAAATGACTCCCGCCAAATTTTCAAAAAACGTCTGTTCGCAACACTATCTCTTCTTAGCCGCAAATGAATTTAAAATGAAGATGATCGACCTATGTAGACAGTCAGGGGGCGAAGGAAAGTGCGTCGTTATATTAAAACGTGAGCACCTCGAAGATTTTGTGAAAGAGATTTTAGATAAAACTGAACGAAAACACTATTCCCACATCGGGCAAATGTCCGACATTGTTCGCGGAAGATTCAATCTGGATAATTTCCGACAGGTTGAGAAAACTGTCGAACTCATAGAACAGTATACTAAGACGAACAAATGGATAAGAATCATCGAAGTTATCTATCCAAGAAGCCCCATCCTTGATCTACATACCCATACCTATTCCAATACAGTTTTTGGCTATCCAAGATTTCATGTCGTCATGGAAAGTGAAAAGGGTCTCGATTTCGAGTGGCAAGTAGGGACCAAGAACTCTACGGAAATTTTAGAAACGCCGGGTGTGCCTCTCCCCCAAGGAATCAAGCTTCCAAGAGATTTTCATACGGATCTTCATGACATAGACTATCGCGTACTTCGCGCTTTCGCTTCGAAGAAAGCAAATTCAACCATAGTAACGAAATTAAAGATCAATGAATATTTGGATGAGGAAGCTGCAACTTTAGGAGAAGCCGCAGTTCAAGGCAATGAATACAACACAAAGGCCAAACTAGTCTCACTGCATAAAAAAGCAGGAACTATTTTAAATAGCTTGATTCAAGAAAAAGGATTGCCCTTTGTTCAAAGGCTCTTTGGTGAGGTTGAGGAAGACCAATGCTCTATACCAAGTGTTGGCTCTGAAATGAACGACTAGGCGATCGCCGGGCACTTGTCCCCCTCTTGAAAAGACGTATCTTAAAAAAAGTAGCCGAACTTAAAAGTACCAAGCTACTTTTCTACCGCCTTAACAGCTTCCAATCTTCCTTTTTGAAAGAAAAGATTAGTTTTAAATTCCTCGCTCCAATTTCCATCCAGATCTGATACGGAAATTGTCAATGAGTAATCGGTGTCCTCGTTCAAGAGCTCCGAGCTAATGATCTCCAGTAGAGGACTCTTGGGGCTAAAGAGTGGGATCTCATAGACCAGCGGTTCACCCTGTGTTCTTTTCTTAGGATCAACATCAATAAGCTTGCTGCCAATATTTGATTGCGTAAGCTTAAAACTCCCATTCGAGGCCATCTTAAAGAAGAAGCGTTTGGTTATAGGTGCTGTTTTGTCATCAAGGACGATTTTAAGAACTTGTGAGGGATCCACAAGAACTTTTACGATTTTTGGCGTAGAGCTCTCGTCCTTCAATGAAGTCGGTACGAAAGCTGCCAATTTATTTTTAGCAACTCGGTAACGCTCTAAGTCAGGAAATTTGACATTCGAGGCAAAGGTTTTATTATTAAAATCAGTGAGGGCTTTGTTGGACTTGCTGTCCAGATCTTTTGTGGGAGATAAGTAGAGCGTTACATTACGGGCGATCTTGCTAAGATCGCTAAGTTTGTAAAGTGTCGCAATAAGTTCAAAAGGGTAGTCGGTTCGAAAAAATTTGTTGAAGTACTCTAACATCTCCGCTGGGGATGAGTCGAGCGTGATCTTGGAAAGTGCCTCTGACGCATTCTGTATTTCACGATAGCCATCTACGTAAGCAGATTTGATTGTGAATAGGCGCATTGGATAAAAGAGGTAAGACCTCAGATATTCTAGACTTGGGGAATAATCATCGCGTGGAGATCGCGCATAAGCTTGATAGAGCGCTTCTTTGACTTGATACAGCTTTTTTTGAAGTATTTCTTTTATGTCACGTGTATCGAATACGACCAGCGCATTTGCATTAAATTTACCAACAATCGTGTTTGTCGCGTGCAGGTGGACCGGTGCCTCACTAGGAGTGCTAAAGAAGGATGTTTTCCGCCGTCTTAGCACCGTTTTGGCAGTCAGCGTTGGGAGTATCGGAACTTCTTTGAGTGGCAACTTTGTGAAGTTTCTCAGTAAGTCCATATAGCCGTTAAAATCCTTGGCGTCGGCATTACGATCTTTAATTTGAAGCTTCAATATCAATTGGTAAGGTTTCATAGTGCGATGAAACCGAAAAACATACTTCGGATCTTCCAGAGTGAAATCTGGGGCTTTTTCCCTCTCAACATTTAAATCGAGTTCGTTCGACAATTCAGTTTCATGGTCGCCTGTGAAANNCCCTGTGAAAATATTAAATTTGGAATCATCAAAATCACTTATATTTTCCAAAACAAAAAATTCACCTTTCTCGTCGCGTATTTTTATCTCGGATTTAGTGATAAGCCGATCGGTGGTCCCCTTGTAGAGAAGGAGTAGATTTTTGTTATTTTTCTGCTCATCAGCTTTAGACAGGGTTGTTTGAGCAAAGTGAAACCGAATGCCGTCTGGAAGTTTTTTACTTTTACCAAAAGTAAAATCCCCGGCAATGGCGTCCTGATAGGCATTGAGACCAGCAGGTTTTGTGAGGTCGAACTCATAAATTTGATCAAATTTATTTGCCAAGGATTCTACAATACNNCCTTTCCACGGAATACGCCCAAGTGAATTTGCGAGCAAATAAATGGCGGATCCTGCAAAGCCCGCCAGGGAGTGACCACCTTTTTTCAACTTGCTGAGACCCACCCAAGCGAGGTCGGGTCCTTTCTTTAACACGTTTATTCGGTATTCCCCTTGAACGAACAGGGTATAAGGGACCGTAAAAACTAGACTCAACTTCGCAAGTTCGTCAGTGATAAAAGGGCCAGCCCAACCGTCTATACCAATCGGCAGAGATATGCTGCCTTGATAAGCATAACTTTGGATGCAGCCAACTTTCATTTTATGAAAACTCTCGAGATCTGTTGGAAAGATGAAAGGCGTCTCAAGTTGCCGCAGTGGGTCATAAAGTTGATTGGGATCAAAAGAAGGCGGGAGCACGCGTTCTAAAAACGGAATAAAGCCAAACCAAATATTAGTCCAATACCGCCATGCAGGTAACGTCTCTTTCTCAACAATGCGTTGCGGGTCCGATCGAATGTAGATATTCAAAAGATCAATATCGGTGTCCATGCCGAGCGTAACGGGTAGTTTGCCAAAGAGATTGGCTAGCAAACGTCTATAGCTAGGACCGATCGTAAGGCGGTCCGCAACGACGTACTTTCCTTGTCCCGTCGTAAAGACCTGTCTCGTAAGATTCTCGTTAAAGGAGACGGTCGGGGTGAGTTTCTGAGCAAATTTATTGTCGAGTAATTTATAAAATACGCTCTCCAGCAGNNGGAAATGGATCATCAAAAATGAGGTCGAAACGGGGAGTTAGCTCATTCTCTTTAGTTTCGTAGCTCTTATCATCATTTTTATTAGCATCATCATCATTCGTCTGGGTCTGGGTCTGGGTCTG
>PLEQ01000281.1 GCA_003136475.1 Deltaproteobacteria bacterium | reverse complement strand
CTCACTGCGTTCGAGATGACAGGTCGAGGATCACAGTCTTGGCAATTCCATAGACGCGAACGAGAGCTCGATATAATCCACTTTCATCAATCTATAGAGTCCGTTATAACCACAGCACAACTCATGAAGGAAACTCATTATGATGACAAAAAGTCTCCTATGCGGCGTTGCGCTCACTGCAGCTTTGTCACAATCAGCTCTTGCAGGCTTTCCTCTCGAGGTCGGACAATTTGATTTTTGTTTTGAACCTTATGATAACTGCGAAGAAAAACTTGTCGACTTTATCAACTCGGCGCAAGAAAGAATCGATATTGCTATTTACGAGCTTGATGACCGAGCGGTTTTTAAAGCCATCAAAGCTAAATTCAAAGAAAACAAAATTGAAATTCGACTCGTCGTCGATTCGGAAAAGGCCAGTGGCAAAAAATCTCTGGTCTCTGAGCTTGCGGATATGGGCGTCAAGATCCGCTTCGGCAAGCAGAAGGGTCACATGCACAATAAATTTACCATCGTCGACCGCAAAACTGTACAACTTGGCAGCAGCAATTATGCGGAGCACTCCTTCTCCAGGAATCAGGAAAACATGACGTACAGTTCTCATCCGGAACTAGTCAGTCAATACGTCGATTACTACCAGAAACTATGGAAAAGCTCTGACCCCTATTCTGCTAAATAAGCTTTACTCACCACGCTTTCTCACTTATAGACCTTAGACTGTTTGTGCTGGCTAGCGCCGGCATCTCCCGCCCATGTAGAACTGGATAAAAATGATGCAGCGTTTCTACCATGTTTTCTGGCTTTTCATCGCCGTAGCTTATGCCCCTTGGGTAAAGGCTGACTTTTCTGAGCAGCCGCTTCATCACTTTTTCAACAGCCGTCTCCTGAAAGCCAATGAGGCCAAATTGAACCTCAACTATATCGGATCTGTAGAATATGGTTTGTCTGAAAATTTGGAAGTCGGGACCAGTGTTCTTCTCAGCATAGGCTCTATTCCCAACTTCCTTCTTAAACATCGCATGTTTATTTTGGGACCAACGGAAACGAGCTTCACATCTTTCACACTCATCTTCCCGGGCCAATATATAGGCGGAAAACGCTTTACGGGCTCTGCTTCAGCGCAGGGTGTGGTGACAAGCTATGACGTGAACAGTGAGCTTTCCTTAAACGTTGGACCGATGCATGCTTATTCTCTTCTGAATACCAAGAATCAAAGCGCCGGCTTCGGGGATGTCCGCACTCAGGTAGAACTCGAGGTCTACGCAGCCTTGGTGGGTCTGGACTATTATCTGTCTTCAAATTGGGGCGTGACTGCGTTTGTGCTCATTCCGTTCTATGCCAATTTAAACGAAATCGGTGATTTTGGGGACGCCAACGCTAGCCTCTTCCCCAACTTAACTAGTTATGAACAAGACAACCTTGTGCTCTTCGTATCCATGACCCGCACTTGGGAGCAATTCAACTTTGAGTTTGGCGTGGTGAACTTCGCCAAGACGACTTTCCCTTACCTTGCGGCGTACTGGAGAATCTGATGCCACACTTTTTATCTCTTAGTCTCGTTTGTTTGCTCAGCAGTTGTGGTGCTTCAACGATTCCAGCCGGACCAATCCGCGCTAGGGTTGTGACCGCTGATGCTCAAGGCTTTTATCCCAATAAAGTCGTCGAATTCAAATATCTGCAAGATGTCCGTCATGTCGACGGAGTGATCGCAGTTATGCGTGGTCAAAGCGTCTTGAATCTCGATGCGCCAGACAGCGATCAAATCTCGGGAGATCCCAACAAAATCTTTGTTAAGAATGGCTCGCAGGTCCATACCGACACCTTCGTTGACCAGCATAACGTGATTAACGCAAAGAACTTTGATTCGCTTGCCATGCTTTCTACCTACTACGCCTTTGAACAGATCGTCGATTTTTGGATCACAAATTATGATTTTACCCTGCAAGAAATTGGCAAATTCAACATTTACTACGATCCGCAAGTGCAAACTAAGGTAGACAGTGCCACGGCAACGATCACCCAACGTTTAAATGCGAGCTACTTTCCAGGTCTAGGTGACCTGTTTGTTTGGAAAACATCTCGTCTCGAAGATATCCCGTTCAAGATGAATCCCGCGGTTCTGGGTCACGAGTTTGGTCATAAGATCTTCGATATCCGTTTTGCTCATAAGAGTGCCAACTTTGTCTACGGCCAAGGTGCCTCGGTAAACTCCTTAATTCAACTTAAGGGCATCAACGAGGGCCTTGCGGACTTCATGTCCTGGTTATTTATCCAAAACGTTACCCTCTTTACAAGATCATTGGATGTCGAAGCTTTTCAAGATCGTATAGTTCCCGTCGCTTGGACAAGCGCCTCATTACTCAAAGACCCCTCGATCTGTGTCGGTAGCTTCTATTGCAAAGGCTCGGTCCTGAATTCAGCTCTCCATGAATTATCCCTCGCCCAAAACATGAGCCCGCTCAAAGTAGGAACGGCTATGCTTCAAGCACTGCCGAAATTTGCGAGCGACTGGCAGAGGTATTTGAGCAGCGACAACTTTGACTATTTCTACCTGCTGAATCGCATTGCGAACGAGCTTGCAGGGAATGAAAAAACTCTCGCCTGCACGATTTTCAAAAAATGGTTCGATGACTCTATAAATCAAGCTGGGTTAGCCAAATGTTTATAAAAAGACTGACTATTTTTTGCTTTTTGCTCAGCGCTTCGTTCGCCCAAGCGGAAATTATGTCGGAACAGCCACAGCAAAGCGTTCGCGTCTATATCAACTCTGCTCACCTGGAAACGCCTTCAGGCGATCGCGCCCAACACTACGGAGCCAGTCTGCTCTATGGCGCACCCGTCCCCGACTTTTATGGCTTCGAACACTTCACCAGCTTTGGACTCCTGATGAATTTAAACCCTGATACCACCAAGAAGTCAGGTGAGGTCAACATCTTGGAGCATTTTTACTCACTCAGTGCCTATCTGCGCTTCGATTTCGTCAAGCTTTTTCGGTTCTCGGCTTTGGTCGGACCGGGTCTATTGCTGGCAAGAACAAACTACAATGTCCTGAATACCGTCGCTACCCATACCGAAATTTCAACACTCTTGAGCGGTGGCTTGGCCATCGACTATGCCATCACGGAACAGTGGGAATTTGGCTGGCTCTTTCAAGTACAATATCGTTTGGCGTATCAGAAATTAGATTGGTACAATGGGCTTGGTGTCTCTTTTAACTTCTAAATGGTGACATGTGTTTACAGGAATCGTCCAAGGCGTGGCATTAGTCGGTACGCTCCAACCCAAAAAAGGCATGCTGAGCTACGCCTTAGCCATGCCACCCTCGCTGTCAGCCGGTCTTAAAATTGGTGCCAGTGTTGCTGTCGACGGCTGCTGCCAGACTGTCGTCAAAATTGAATCGACACTTGTCTACTTCGATGCTGTCCAAGAAACCCTCGATAAGACCGGCATAGGCTCCTATGTTGTCAGTCAAGCGGTCAATGTCGAACGTTCGGTTCGCATGGGGGAGGAAATCGGCGGGCAATTTCTCTCTGGGCATATCTATGGGACCGCAGTGCTTAAAAAAATCCTTCGACCGGATCCCCAAAACCTGATCTTCGAAATCACCTGCCCTCCGAGCT
>PLEQ01000470.1 GCA_003136475.1 Deltaproteobacteria bacterium | reverse complement strand
ACATGTTCTAATACCTATGATAGTTTTATCTCAAATTGAATAAAATAGGGAAGAGATATGAACACGACCTTCGAGCAAAACGGAGTTAGAGGCTTGGATGCGACTTCCCTTGCTAGGCGGCTAGAACTCATTCATGAGCAAGGAGCTGCGCCAAAAACTCTACCCTTTTGCGAGTTGGTGCGTAATGTGGTCATCATTGCTTCGAGCTCACGCGGGGGCTCGAGTGTGTTTGCCGAACTTCTCCGTCGGTGTCCAGAGTTTCTGCACCTGCGTGCGGAAATGAATCCTATACTGCATATAAGCGGTCTGATCTACCCCACCAGTGGGAGTGACTCCGATGCTCTGGATGCTGGGCATCTCACCGCAGACATCAAAACTCTCCTGGATCGGGAGTTGCGATTAGAATGCGGGAACCCTTACCTCGGACCGCTTTCGCAGGAGGCTATCGATGACTATGTCTTAGCGATCACCCGACGTTTATGCCTTCAATGGCCAGAGTTTAACTTTCGTTACGAAAGTATGAAACGTTACCTCCTTGCTACCTTTGATACTCTCAAAAAATCTTTTGCTTGGACGGCATCCGAAGTGCGCGATGTTCAGCTGTTCTGGATCGTCTTCTTGACACTCATTCGCAAAGAATTTCCCCAGATCAATCCCTATTATTACGATCTCGATGCAGAACTCATCCACAAGTACTTTCCCAATCTGCCGATCCCCGAAGGACCCCCCTCTGCTCATTTTATAGAGGAACCCCCGTTCATTGTTCCAGTGCCTTTGAAACAGGCTAGTGACAGTGAAATCATGCAGAAGCCGTTTGTTATTAAGACACCCAGCAATGTTTATCGTTTGGATTTTCTAAAAGCGTTATTTCCAAATGCCAGACCTTTGATTTTGCATCTGACCCGCAGTGCCCCCCAATCTATCAATGGCCTTTATGATGGCTGGTGCCACCGGGGATTTTTCTCATACGCATTGGCGGACCGCCTGCAGATCGAAGGTTATTCTGATCGTTTTCCAAAATGGGGGAAGACCTGGTGGAATTTTGATCTGCCACCGGGTTGGCAAGACTATACGAAACGATCCTTGGTCGATGTCTGTGCGTTTCAATGGTACGCAGCGCATCGGGCCATTTGTGAAGACCGGAAAAAGCACCCACTTAGCCCCTATCTTCGCATGCGTTCGGAAGATGTTTTGTCGGCGTCCGAAGATACCAGGCGAGCGACCGCCGAAAAGCTGGCAAGCTGTTTAGACCTCGTTGCTGGCAATTCTCTAACAAAGACCCTTCAAGATGGGATAGCGCCTGTGATGGCAACGCATCCTCCCCAAAAAAATCGTTGGCTCGCAAAATCAGCGATCATTAGTCCGGTCCTTCGCCAGAAAGAGGTGCAGACTATGCTCGAGGAACTTGCATACACGTCCGCTGATTTTACAAACTAGCTAATTTTTTGGAAGGTTGGGGAAATCTATGGATACAAAGGCAGAACTGCAAGGTGAGCTTCTCAAATCAGCATCGTTTGGTGGTCCTAGCTGGGTGCCGCGTGTGCAGTCCCATTGTCAGGAACTAAAAAGTGAGGTGTTTTGGAGCCCGTGTGGGGTAAGCCAGGAATGGGCACCTTTGCGCAGTGTCCTCTTGACCTGGCCTCAGGACTCCTTGGCTACCGATAATCTTGATGCAGCACTTCTTCTCCGACGGGTCGACGTCCAACGTATGCGACGGCAAACCGAGCAGCTCGCAGCCTTTTATGAAGCGCAAGGCATCCGGGTTTATCTTTATCGACCGACGACTGTGGCGCCTCCGAATCTGATCTTTATGCGAGATACCTTTTTTATGACGCCGAAGGGTGCCTGTGTTGGAAGAATGGGGGGACAGGCGCGAGCTGGCGAAGAGCGCTTTGTCGCAGAGGCTCTTGCCGCCAACGGTGTGGCAATTGTACGATCGATCATTGGGACGGGTTGTTTCGAAGGTGCCGATGCCTTATGGGTGAGTGATAAAAAAGTTTTAGTCGCCGGTGGGTTTCGGACCAATCGTGAGGGTATGCAGCAGCTTTCCGCAATGCTTGCTGAGATGGGGGTGGCTATGGAGACCGTCACCCTTCCGCGGGGAACTCAGCATCTGCTGGGTGCGGTTAATTTTGTCAATCCGCATACCGCTGTTGTGCGTGCCGAGTTGTTGACGACCGAACTTGCACTTTGGTTGGAAAAAAATGGCATTACTGTGATCGCAATGTTGCCAAACGAGGAGTTGGTCCATAAGCGTGCGATGAATTTTGTAACTCTGCGGCCCAACTCTATAGTCATGCCGAGCGATTGCCCGCTGACCCGCAAAATTTATGAGCAACATGGGATCGAATGTTTTGAAGCTGATGTCAGTGAGTATATTCATGCGGGGGGAGCTTTGGGTTGTTTGACGGGTATCGTGGAACGCTCCACGCAGGATCGAGGCGCCACATGATTCCAATAGAATTGGCAACGGTTCCCGTGCTTGCGACGGTTTTTGTAGCTTCTTTGATGCGTTCCGCGTTTGGCTTTGGTGAGGCTCTCATCGCGGTGCCAATATTGTCCTTTTTTATACCTCTCGAAGTTGCGGTTCCGTTCGCGACCCTGCTGTCTGTCACGGCTGCTCTTGTGGTCGTTCTGCAGGACCGTGACAAAATCCACATTAAAGGCGCCTCGATCTTAATTCTTTCAACCTTGTTTGGGTTGCCACTCGGACTCTTTTTGCTAGAAAGAACACCGGTGACTATAGGCAAACCCATTCTTGCTATATTCATCATGTCCTTTGCGTTGTTTTTTCTATTTTTCCGCAATAAGGTTGAATTGAAAAATGACAAATTAGCGTGTTTCTTTGGCTTTGGTGCCGGTGTGCTCGGGGGGCTTTATGGGATGAATGGACCACCTCTTGCGGTCTATGGTTCTTTTCGCCGGTGGTCACCGCAGACCTTTCGTGCGACCCTGCAAGGGTATTTTTTGCTGGCAAGTACGATCGGTATGGGAGGCTTTTGGTTATCGGGTCTGTGGGTGCCAGCTGTGACGCATTATTTTCTCCTTTCGTTACCGTTCTCTCTGGGAGGGATTTTTTTGGGGCGCGTGGTGAATCAACGCTTGAGCGCACGCGTTTTTGGCTCCTGTTTGCACGTTATGCTGATCGTGATTGCCTTGATGCTCTTGTTCCAGACTTGGAAATACGTTCACACTTGAGAGTGAGTTGCTATGATGGAATCGGATCCGACCAGTCGAGCTGCTGCGAGTGAGCAAGCCCATGAACTCTCGTCCTATCTAGAGCAGGCAAAGCTCATCGCTGTCGAAGCTGGCAAGCGTATACTCAAACATTTTCGCCACGAGCCCCTACTGCTCGCTCAAAAAGACGACCAATCGCCGCTTACCCAAGCGGATTTGGAAGCCCACCACTACATAGTTGAGCACTTAGCAGCTTTGAAGCCGTCTCTCCCGATCATTTCGGAAGAAAACTCCTACCCGGATTATGAGTTGCGCAAGACCTGGGTCCGCTTTTGGCTAGTGGATCCGCTCGACGGCACCAAAGAATTTCTTAAAGGGAGTGATGAGTTCACCGTCAATATCGCTTTAATTGAGCATCAGGAGCCGATTCTGGGTGTCGTGTTTATTCCCGGCAAAAATCTGCTGTATTATGCGGCTAAAAGTCAGGGCAGCTGGAAGCAGGAAGCTAGGGGACCCGCCATGCGGATCTTTTCGGCCGTCCCGAATCTCAGTCAGGGTTTGGTTGTGGTCGAAAGCAAGTCGCACANNAAAATTTCCTCAAAGATCTACCCGTGAAAGAACGGATCATTGCCGGGAGCTCTCTCAAATTTTGTCTCGTTGCAGAAGGACGAGCCGATATTTATCCGCGTATGAATCCAACAATGGAGTGGGATCTTGCTGCTGGTGATTGCATCTTCCGCAATTCGGCACGTGTTGGTCAACGCAGGACATCTTTGCGCTATAACAAGCCGTCGTTAAAAAATACGAGTTTTGTGATTGGATTGAGGG